>NZ_JBHXAY010000172.1:0-9084 GCF_042728775.1 Nocardia sp. NPDC060259 | reverse complement strand
CAGCCTCGGGAGGCTCAGCAGTTCGGCACCGGGTCGGTGTCCGTGTCGCTCTGACTCGAATTAAGTTACGCAGCCACGAACGCGAAGTCAAATCGGCTGGTCAGAGCCGGTTTTGGACACCGTCCATGATCATCGGGGTCGATCATGGACGCCAGTCCGCAGGAAACCAGCTCGGAGCCGCGGTGGCGAAGCGGTCACGGTCCCACTGCCCGGCGCCGGCGGGGACTGCGCCGAGCAGCCCGGTCTCGGTGACCCGGGGCAGGTCGTCTCGATTGCAGAGCGAGGCGAGGTCGGGTTCCGCCGGCCAGGATCCGATGACCAGCCCGGCGCAGGGCACGCCGGCCGCGGCCAGGGTGCGCGTGGTGAGTTCACTGTGGTTGAGGGTGCCGAGTCCGGCGGCGGCCACGACGAGAACCGGTGCGCCGAGCTTCTGCGCGAGGTCGAGCAGCGTGAACTCCCCCATCCGGACGAGCAGCCCGCCCGCGCCTTCGACCAGGACCAGGTCGGCGTCGCGCAACGCGTCGACCGCGGCGACGGTCTCGTCGAGGGACAGCAGAGGCATGCCCGCGCGCCGGGCGGCGGTATCGGGGGCGAGCGGTTCCGGATAGCGGGCGAGTTCGAGGGTGCGGGTCACGCCGGACAGCCGGGTGATCTCGGCGAGGTCACCGGGTTCGCCGGGGGCGATGCCGGTCTGGGCGGGCTTGCATACCGCGACCGACCGGCCCGCCGCTTGGGCGGCGGCGGCCACGGCCGCGGTGACGACCGTCTTGCCGACATCGGTCGACGTGCCGCTGATCAGCAGGAGGCTCATGCCGTCACCACTTCCTTGCCGCGGGCCTGGGCGAGCACCTCGCCGAGGACGTCGGCGATGACGTCGAGCTCGGTGGGCGTGAGGTTCGCGCGGGCGGTCAGCCGCAGGCGGGAGGTGCCTTCGGGGACCGACGGCGGACGGAAGCAGCCGACATCGAGGCCGCGGGCCCGGCAGGCCTGCGCGGCGTCGAAGGCGAGCTGGGCCTCGCCGAGCACGACGGAGACGACCGCGGATTCGGGTTCCGGCACCCCGGCGATCCGCGCGATATCGGCCGCGCGGTCGAGCACCCGTGACGCCATCGCTGGGTCGCGGCACAGGAGACCGAGCGCGGCGCGGGCCGCGCCGACCGCGGCGGGAGCGAGGCCGGTGTCGAAGATGAAGGTGCGAGCGGCGTCGATCAGGTGGGCACGGATCCGCGCGTCGGCGAGCACGACCCCACCCTGGGCGGCGAACGCCTTGGACAGGGTGGCGGTGATGACGAGGTCCGGTTCACCGGCCAGGCCCATCTCGTGGACCAGACCGCGACCGCCCGCGCCGCGCACACCGAGCCCGTGCGCTTCGTCGACGATGAGGACAGCGCCGTTGGCCCGGCTCACCCTGTGCAGATCGGCGAGCGGAGCCAGGTCGCCGTCGGCGCTGAAGACCGAGTCGGTGAGGACCAGCGCGCGTTCTTCGGGGCGCTCCGCGAGCAGGCGTTCGACCGCGGCGACATCACGGTGCGGGGCGATCTCGACCCTGGCCCGCGAGAGCCTGCACGCGTCGACCAGGGAGGCGTGACTGCCCGCGTCGGAGACGACGAGGGTGCCGCGTCCGGCGAGCGCGGTCACCGCGCCCAGGTTCGCTGCATAACCGGACGCGAAGACCAATCCCGTTTCCGCGCCGACGAATTCGGCCAGTTCGGCTTCGAGCTGCGCGTGTTCCGCGGTCGTCCCGGTGACCAGGCGGGAACCGGTGGACCCGGCACCCCAGCGGCGCACTGCGGCGATCGCGCCCTCGACGACCTCGGGATGGCGGACCAGTCCGAGATAGTCGTTGGAGGCCAGATCGATCGCGGGCGACTCGGCGGCGCGCACGCGCAACTGCCTGCGTAGCCCGGCGTCGACCCGCTCGGCCGCGCGCTCGTCCAACCAGTTCAACGGATCCGTAATCACAGGTGAGGAGCTTACTTGAACACCGTTCAGGGGCGTCATCCGAGCGAGGCCTTGATCGCGGCGCGCACGGCGCCGGTGATGGTGGCGATGTCGTCGGTGGTGCTGATGAAGGGCGGCATCGTGTAGACGAGATTGCGGAACGGGCGCAGCCAGGCGCCCGCGTCGACGGCGGCGTCGGTGGCCGCGCGCATGTCGACCGGTTCGGTGAGCTCGACGACGCCGATCGCGCCGAGCACCCGTACGTCGGCGACGCCAGGCAGTCCGGCGATCGGTTCCAGGCCCACCCGCAGCTCGGACTCGATCCGGGCGACCTCGCCGCGCCAGTCCCGTGAGCGCAGCAGTTCGATCGAGGCCACCGCGACGGCGCACGCCAGCGGGTTGCCCATGAAGGTGGGCCCGTGCATCAGACCGCCGTGCGCCGCGCTGATCGTCTCGGCGATCCGGGCGGTGCACAGCGTGGCGGCGAGGGTGAGGTAGCCGCCGGTCAGCGCTTTGCCGACGCACATCACGTCGGGCGCGACGCCGGCGTGGTCGGCGGCGAACAGCGCGCCGGTGCGCCCGAATCCGGTGGCGATCTCATCGAAGACGAGCAGGACGTCGTTCTCGTCGCAGATCCGGCGCAGTTCGGTGAGATAGCGCGGATCGTGCCAGCGCATTCCGCCCGCGCCCTGGACGACCGGCTCGACGATGACGGCGGCCAGCTCGTCGCGATGGGCGGCGACGGAGCGTTCGAGTTCGGCGACGTAGTCGGTTTCGAAGCTCACCGGTGGTGTGGGGACGAAGACCTGCTCGGTGAGGACGTCGGTCCACAGCGTGTGCATGCCGCCGTCGGGGTCGCACACGCTCATCGGGGTGAAGGTGTCGCCGTGGTAGCCGCCGCGCCACGTCAGCAGCCGGTGCTTGCCCGGCTTGCCGACACCGCGCCAGTACTGCAGGCACATCTTCGCCGCGACCTCGACCGAGACCGAGCCGGAATCGCAGAGGAACACCTTGTCCAGCCCCGTCGGGGTGATCTCGACGAGCAGCTGGGCGAGCCGGGTCGCCGGTTCGTGGGTGAGGCCGCCGAACATCACGTGACTCATCCGCTGCGACTGCGCGAGCAGCGCGGCGTCGAGCACCGGGTGCCGGTAGCCGTGCACGGCCGCCCACCAGGAGCTCATCCCGTCGACGAGCTCGCGGCCGTCGGCGAGGGTGAGCCTGGTGCCCGCCGCGCTCGCGACGACCAGCGGTTCGGTGGTCGCGGGGAAGCCGCCGTAGGGATGCCAGACGTGGTCGGCATCGAGAACGGTGATCTGCTCGGGAGTCAGGTCCACAGGTTTCCTCGTCGTCGTCCGGTGCCGCCGGGGCGACGGCCTTGAACACCGTTCAAGTTATCACCTACGGTTCGCGGCCGACGGGCTGATCGGCGATGACTCCGGGAATGCGCGCCAGCGCGGTGCGAACCTCGCCGAGTGTGACCCCACCGAGTTCGGCCGCGATCGCCTCCTCGATCCGGCGAATGTGCTCGCCCGCCAGGGCGAGAGCCTTGGCGCCCGCCGCGGTCGCGACGATCAGCCGCGCCCGCCGGTCCGCCGGGTCGGGGCGGCGCTCCACATAGCCGGATCGCTCGAGGTGCGTGACGAGTTCGCCCATCGACTGCTGAGTCATCCCCGCCGCCTCGGCGAGCGCGGTCACCCGCGAGCCACCAGGTTCCAGATACCGGAACACGGCGTAGTGCGCGGGGCGCAGATCGGTCCCGAGCCCGGCACGCAGCCGATCGTTCAGCTCGCGCTCATAGGCATCGGTCGCCTGGACCAGCAGTTTCAGCAAGGTCGGGGGTCGATCCATTGACATGATACGAAGGTTACCTTTATACCTGGACTATGGCTGACATCGGCACCGTCCTCACCTTCCGCAACGGGCATCGCGTGACACTGGTCGACCGTGGCGCCGACGACCAGGGCGCCTATCTGCGGCTCGAGCACGTGCTCCCCCACATCGGGCGCGAAGCGGGCCCGCACTGGCATCCCGAGCTCAGCGAGACCTGGACGATTCGCACCGGCCGGGTCCGGTTCCGGATCGACGGCACCGAGATCGTCGCCGGACCGGGCGACACCGTGACCGCCCCGGCGCGCGCCGTGCACGAGTTCTGGAACGAGGCCGAAGACACGGTCATGGATCACGTGATCCGCCCGCCGCTGCGGCACTGGGAGATGTTCGAGTTCTGGAGCGGTCTCGACAACACCCACCGGACCACCGCGAGCAAGCTGCCGCGCAACCCACTCGCCCTCGGCCTGCTCTGGGAGTACCAGGACGGCTACCTGGCCGGTCCGCCCGTGCGGTTGCAGCGGCTGATCTTCGGCGGACTGGCAGCGCTGGCCCGCCGCACCGGCTACGCCCGGCGGCTGCGCGCGGCCACGGGCGGGCCCGATGCCCACTGACCAGGCGTGACGAAGCACCCACCGGACATCCGCGCGGGCGGGGACCGGATTCCTCTACTGTCGTAGCATGTCGAGCCCGAACGACCGATCCGGTGAGGTGACCCCACTGGGCGTCTGGCCCGGCACCGCCTATCCGCTGGGCGCCACCTACGACGGCGCGGGCACGAACTTCTCGGTGTTCTCCGAGGTCGCGACCAAGGTCGAACTGTGCCTGATCGCCAAGGACGGCTCCGAGACCAGGGTGAATCTCGACGAGGTCGACGGGTACGTCTGGCACGCCTATCTGCCCGCCGTCACGCCGGGTCAGCGGTACGGCTTCCGCATCCACGGCCCCTATGAGCCGGAGCTCGGCCTGCGCTGCGATCCGAGCAAATTGCTGCTCGATCCGTACGGGAAGGCCTTCGACGGACAGTTCGTCAACGATCCGTCGCTGTATACCTACGGACTGGATTCGCTGGGCCACACCATGACCGGGGTGGTGATCAACCCGTTCTTCGACTGGGGCGCCGACCGGCCGCCGAAGCGGCCGTATCACGAGACGGTGATCTACGAGGCGCACGTCAAGGGCATGACGATGACGCACCCCGACATCCCCGAGGAACTGCGCGGCACCTACGCGGGCCTGGCGCATCCGGCGATCATCGGACATCTGAAGAGCCTGGGCGTCACCGCGATCGAGCTCATGCCGGTGCACCAGTTCTTCCACGATCACGTGCTGACCGATCAGGGCATGCGAAACTACTGGGGCTACAACAGCATCGGCTACCTCGCCCCGCACAACCAGTATTCGGCCCGACCGCGTGGCGATGCCGCCGTCGCCGAATTCAAGGCCATGGTGCGCGCGATGCACGCCGAGGGCATCGAGGTGATCCTCGACGTGGTCTACAACCACACCGGCGAAGGCAACCATCTCGGCCCCACCCTCAGCCTGCGCGGCATCGACAATGCCGCGTATTACCGGCTCGACGAGACCGACCCGGAGCTCTACAAGGACTACACCGGCACCGGTAACAGCCTCAATGTGCGGCATCCGCACACGCTGCAGCTGATCATGGACTCGCTGCGCTACTGGATCCTCGACATGCACGTCGACGGTTTCCGGTTCGACCTGGCCGCGACGCTGGCGCGCGAATTACACGACGTGGACCGGCTTTCCGCGTTCTTCGACCTGGTGCACCAGGACCCGATCGTGAGCCAGGTCAAACTGATCGCCGAGCCGTGGGATGTGGGCGAGGGCGGCTATCAGGTCGGCAACTTCCCGAGCCTGTGGACCGAATGGAACGGCAAGTATCGCGACACGGTGCGCGACTACTGGCGCGGTGAACCGGCCACGCTGGGCGAGTTCGCCTACCGGCTGACCGGCTCGTCGGACCTGTACGAGTCGACCGGCCGTCGCCCTGGCGCGAGCATCAACTTCGTCACCGCGCACGACGGGTTCACGCTGCGGGATCTGGTGTCCTACAACGAGAAACACAACGACGCCAACGGCGAGGGCAACCGCGACGGGGAGAGCTACAACCGGTCGTGGAACTGCGGCGTGGAGGGCCCGACCGACGATCCGGCGATTCTGGAATTGCGGGCCCGCCAGCAACGCAATCTGCTGGCCACCCTGATCCTGAGCCAGGGCACGCCGATGCTGGCCCACGGCGACGAGATCGGCCGCACCCAGCTCGGCAACAACAATGTGTACTGCCAGGATTCGCCGCTGGCGTGGATGGACTGGTCGCTGGCGCGGACCAATGCCGACCTGCTCGAGTTCACCCGCTCGGTGATCGCCCTGCGCACCTCCCATCCCCTCTTCCGGCGACGCCGTTTCCTGGCCGCAGGTCCCGGTGACGGACAGGACCGCAAACGCGAGATCGCGTGGTTCACGCCCGGCGGTGCCGAGATGACCACCGACGATTGGCACAGCGGCTTCGGCAAGTCCCTGGCCGTGCTGCTCGACGGTGACGGGATCCCCGAACCGGGACCGCGGGGCGAACGCATCAGCGACGATTCGTTCCTGCTGTGCTTCAATGCGCACGACGAAGCGCTCGAGTTTGTGCTGCCAGGACCGGAGTTCGGTGCCGAATGGACGCTTGCCCTGGATTGTTCGACCCCCACCGGCACGGCCGACGCGGTCCATCCCGCGGCCGCGTCGCTCCCCGTCCCCAGTCGCTGCCTGCTCGTCCTGCGCCGAACCGCCTAGCCGAAACGATGACCGAGACCTACGTGACCGATCCGCTGACCCTGCTGCATCGCGCGCCCATCCGGCCGAGCACGGTGCGCAGTACCTACCGGCTGCAACTGCGGCCGGACGCGCTCACCTTCGCCGATGCCCGTGCCATCGCCGAATATCTGCAGCAGCTGGGTATCTCACATCTGTATCTTTCGCCGATCCTCACCGCGACGCACGGCTCGACGCACGGGTACGACGTCACCGACCCCACCACGGTGTCGGCGGCGCTGGGCGGCCCGACCGGTCTCAAAGCACTCTCGGACGAAGTGCGCAGCCGCGGGATGGGTTTGATCGTCGACCTGGTGCCCAATCACGTCGGCGTCGCCGATCCGCGGCAGAACCCGTGGTGGTGGGATGTGCTGCGCAACGGACAGAAATCCAAGTACGCCAGGTACTTCGACATCGACTGGAGTCCCGGCAACGGCGCGGGCGGCCGGTTGGCGCTGCCGGTGCTGCAGAACGAGAACGACCCGGCCGCGCTGACGGTCGACCGCTCGGGGCCGGAACCGATGCTGGCGCTGCACGATCTGCGGTTCCCGATCGCGCCGGGCACCGACGGTGACAACGCGCTGCGCATCCACGACCGCCAGCACTACCGGCTGGTGAGCTGGAAGGCAGGCGTGTGCACTTACCGGCGGTTCTTCGCGGTGAACAGCCTGGCCGCGATCCGCCAGGAGGACCCCGAGGTCTTCGAGGCGACCCATCGCGAGCTCGCCGCCTGGTGCGAACACGATCTCATCGACGGTGTGCGGGTCGACCACCCGGACGGCCTGTCGCACCCCAGCGCGTATCTGACCCGGCTGCGCAGGCTGATCGGCCCGCAGCGGCTGCTGCTGGTGGAGAAGATCCTCGCCAACCGCGAACCCCTCGACGCGACACTTCCGGTGGATGGCACCACCGGGTACGACGCGCTCGCCGACCTCGGCGGTGTGCTGATCGACCCGGCGGGCGAGGCGACGATGACCGAGCTGTCCCAGCACGTCGCCGGGCACGGCAGCGACCGGGCGTGGTTCGGCGAGACCGAGCACCGGATCAAGCGCGCGGTGGCGGAAACCATTCTCGCGCCGGAGATCCGGCGGCTGGTCGCCGCGATCAAACGCGACGGGAACGCGGGCAGTTTCGACACGCTCGCGGTGAGCAACGCGACCATCGAGGTGCTGGCGTTCATGCCGGTGTACCGGGTGGACTACGCGCCGCTGGCCGGGATCACCGCGGCCGTGGTCGCCGAGGTGGAGAAGCGCAATGCCGAGCTCACCGCGCCGCTGTCGGTGCTGGTGACCGCGCTGGCCAAGGGCCGCGAGGCGGCGACCCGGTTCTCCCAGGTGTGTGGCGCGATCACCGCCAAGTCGGTCGAGGACACCATGTTCTACCAGGGCGCGCGGCTGGTGTCGCTCCAGGAGGTGGGCGGCAATCCGGCGCGATTCGGCCACTCCGTCAACGACTTCCACCTGTCCAACAGCGAACGCTCGCAGCGATGGCCCGCGACCATGACAACCCTGTCGACCCATGACACCAAGCGCGGCGAGGACGTGCGCGCCCGCATCGGGGTGCTGTCGCAGGTGGCCGACATCTGGTCGCAGCGGGTGCGCGGCTGGCTGGAGACGACGCCGGCACCAGACGGTGCGACGGCATTGTTCCTGTTGCAGAACATGTTCGGGGTGTGGCCCGCCGACGGGCGGCCCGCGTCGTCGGTGCCCGGTCTGCGTGATCGGCTGCATCTGTTCGCGGAGAAGTCGATTCGCGAGGCGGGTGTCAAGACCTCGTGGGAGGAGCCGGACGCGCAGTTCGAGGCTGCGGTGCACGGCTGGCTGGACGCGGTGATCGACGGTCCGGTCGGTACCGGTATCGGCGATCTGGCTCATGAGCTCGCACCGCATGCCTGGTCGGATGCGGTGGCGCAGAAGCTGTTGCAGCTGTGCGGTCCCGGTATCCCGGATATCTACCAGGGCACCGAACTGTGGGAGGACTCCCTCGTCGACCCCGACAACCGGCGGCCGGTGAATTTCGCGGTCCGCGCCGGTTTGCTCCAATCCCTGACCGAGCCACCGACATTGGACACCACAGGCGCGGCGAAGATGTGGGTGGTCGCCTATGCGCTGTGGTTACGCAGGGAGCGGCCGGAGTGCTTCGTCGGCGGGATCTATCTGCCGCTGTATGCCGTCGGAGAGCACGCGCAGCGGCTGGTCGCCTACGGTCGCGGACCGGCGGGCGAGGCGCCCGAGGTGATCGTCGCGGCGACCAGGCATTCCGTCGGGCTCGCCGCGACCGGCTGGCTCGATACGACACTGCAACTGCCGGAAGGCAATTGGATCGATCGGCTGACCGGCAACACCTTCGCGGGCAGCGTCCGGATCGACAAGCTGTTCGCCCGTCTCCCGGTCGCGCTACTGGTGCGCTGATATTCGCTCACGGCCGGGCAGCTGCTCGTCGGGAACGGCCATGTCGATGACGGTACGCCGCACGAAACGCGGGGCCACGATGTCG
>NZ_JBHXAY010000171.1:0-9087 GCF_042728775.1 Nocardia sp. NPDC060259 | reverse complement strand
GGGTAGGCCGAATTCAGCCGGGCCAGTTCGGCTTCGGAGGCGGGCTTGCGGGCGGTCAGGTCGACGATGTCGCGGGTCAGACCGTCCAGCCGGGCCGGTGCGTCGATGAGCAGATCGCGCATCGCATCGAAATCGGCGACCTGGGCATCGAGTTCGCGGTCGGCCTTGCCCGCGGTGGAGATCAGCTCGATCAGCATGCTGCGCTGCTGGTCGGGGGTTTCCGGGACCGCGTCGTCGAGTTGCTGGCGGATCGTGAACGCCTTGGCGGTGGCGGCACGGGCCGCGTCGAGCGCGGTGCGGAACGGTGTCACCGCGGTCTCCCCGAATTCGCCGGTGGCCAAGGCCAATTCCTCGGAACTGGTGCGCACGGCGTCGTCGATCTCGACGAGCCGTTCGCGCGAGAGCGCCTGCAAGGTCGGCAGCGACAGTTTCGCCAGCGCGGCCGAATCACCCGGGTCGACGGCACGGGCGCTGCCGAGTTCGGCGCGGTCACGATCGCGACGGCGCTTGCGGGAGAACAGGAGCAGGCCACCGGCGAGGAGAACGACCACCAGTCCGATACCGACGAGCCATCCCCACGGCACCCCACCGCCGCGTATCGCCGACCCGATGCCGTCGGCGGTGTCGACACCGGCCTGCGCCCATTTGCCGTCCCGCAGATCGGGTTCCACCGTGCCAGCCAGCAGCGAATCCAGCTCGCCGTCGCTGACACCGTCGGGCAGGATGCCGTCGAGCCAGTAGCCGCGATCGTCCACGGCCACCGCGAGCAGCAGATCGTGGTCGCTGAAACCGGACAGCTCGGAGGTGCGCGCCGCCCAGTCGCGCGGGGCCATCGAGGCGAAATCGTGCACGTAGATCACCCAGAGCTTGACCTGGTGGTCGCGGGAGAGCCGGTCGACGGCCTCGAGCACCCTGGCTTCGTCGGCGCCGCTGAGCGCGTCCGCGCTGTCGACCACCCGCGGACCCATCCGCGACGGCGGCTCCGCTGTCGCGCTCGGCGCGCAGAGCAGGCTGATCGCGGCCAATGCCGCGCAGAGCAGGCCGGCCATCGTGCGCACCGGAACCGATCGTGGGGCCGAACTCTTCCTCGACAGCGGCATGTGTCGAATCTAACGGGCGCGCGGCGACCGCGGGTGCGACGGCGCGGGGCGCGGCTTCTACGATCGGCGCATGGTCACAGTCGATCGCCTCTACACCGGACATGTCACCGCAGGCGCGGCCGCCCAGCAGCGGGACGTGCCCGGAGCTCGCATCGTGAAGATGTCCGTCGGCCCGATGGACAACAACACCTACCTCGTGCAGAGCACAGCCACCGGCGCCGCGGTGCTCCTCGACGCCGCCAACGACGCCGCGCGCATCATCGAACTGATCGGCCAGGAAACCCCGGGCCAGATCGCGTTGATCATCACCACCCACCAGCACCCCGACCACTGGCAGGCCCTCACCGAGGTCACCACGTCACTCGACGTCCCGACGGCCGCCCACCCCCTCGACGCGGGCATCCTGCCGGTGCACCCCGAGCACCTGCTCGCCGACGGCGACACCATCCAGGTCGGTGACCTCGTCCTCGAGGTGATCCACCTGCGCGGCCACACCCCCGGCTCGGTCGCGCTGGCCCTCATCGACGGCGCGGGCCGCACCCACCTCTTCACCGGCGACTCCCTGTTCCCCGGTGGAGTGGGCAAAACGCACAGCCCGGCAGACTTCGACACCCTGCTCACCGACGTCACCACCAAGCTGTTCGACCGCTACCCCGACGACACCGTCGTCTACCCGGGCCACGGCGACGACACCACCCTCGGCGACGAGCGCCCCCACCTCGGCGAGTGGCGCGATCGGGGCTGGTGAACCGGTCCCAGCACAAAAAGAACGGCACCAGACGCGGGCCGAGGTGCCGTTCTCCGACGGTCCGAACGCCGTCGACTCCGACGGTTGTCACACCGTCAACCCGAGGCCGACAACGAGACCGGCGGTTCGGGTCACGTGACCTCCTGATGGTGAACGGAGGCCGCGAGGAGGTGTAGTTGTTCGGTTGGGCACCCCCTTCGAGGAACCGCGATAAACAACAATTCGGTTGAGCTGTCGCCTGCCCCGCTGTGCAGGCGGCCGCGGGTGGGATCCGGTTGCCCGGACCACCCATCGTGGCGCCCTGCCGTCGCAGGTCACCACTACCCAGTACACCCTTCGGACAAGGTGATGTCGAGTGCCTCGGCTACTCGAATCGAGGGTCGGTCAGGCCATGGTCGCCCTGGCTCGATCCAGATCGACCTGCGCGCCGCGCATGGGCTGCCCCTCTGACGAGCGACGGGATCAGAAGACCGATCCGGCGAACCCGATACCGAGCAAGTATCGTCGCAGCTCATGGATCTTCGCCTGCTGAGATATTTCACGGCGGTGGCCGAGGAACTCCACTTCGGTCGCGCCGCCGCCCGGCTGCACATGACCCAGCCGCCGCTGAGCCGGGCGATCAAACAGCTCGAGGCCGATCTCGGCTGTGCACTGCTGCATCGCTCGCCGACCGGCGTGACGCTCACGCCCGCCGGGTCCGCGCTCTACGACGAGGCACGTGAGCTGCTGGCCCAGGCCGATCAGCTGCGGACCAGGGTCGCGGTCGCCGCCGGGGTATCCGCGATCACCATCGGCACCATCGCCGAACAGGCGGGCACGCGACTCGCCGCGGCCTACCGTGCCCGGCACCCCGGCGTGCAGGTCCACATCAGGGAGGGCGACTTCGCCGACCCGACCGCGGGGTTGCGCGCCGGGCGTGTGGATATCGCCCTCACCCGCACCCCGTTCGACGAAACCGGCATCACCACCCGGGTTCTGCGCACCGACCCGGTCGGCGTCGTGCTCCGTGCCGACGATCCCCTGGCCCACGGCACGAGTCTGCACCTGCACGAACTCACCTCCCGGCAGTGGTTCCAGCTGCCCGGTGACGCCGACCCGGTCTGGCGCGGCTACTGGTCGCACCCCACCGACCCGGACACCGGTCCCGTGGTGCGCACCGTCCACGAATGCCAGCAGACCGTCCTGTGGAACGGCACCGTCGGACTCACCCCGCTGGGCCACCCGGTGCCTGACGGCCTCGCCGTGATCCCGCTCGCCGACAAGCCGCCGAGCAGCCTTGTGCTGGCGTGGAACAGCGCCGGGCACAGCCCGCTTGTCCGCTCGATCACCGACATCGCGGCGACGATTTCCTGGGACAGCGTCGCCGCGGCCGACCGTTCACCGGACCGGAATCGGGCGGTGACCGCTGGCATGATCGGTCGTCGGACCGACCTGGCAGACTCTTCAGGATGAAATCGGGTTTCCCGCGAACGGCCGCCCCTGCCCCGGACGCACGGCGTCCGCGTGGGCTCGTGCCGACGGTCTCGCTGTGGGTCGGCCGGTTGATCGCGGGGGCGGTACTGATGGCGCTGGTACTGGTCGCCGGGACGGCAGTCCGGGTGTGGCAGGTCGCGCGGATCGACGATTACACCAACGCCGACGCGATCGTGGTGCTCGGCGCCGCGCAGTACTCGGGCACGCCGTCGTCGGTGTTCGAGGCGCGGCTGTACCAGGCGTGGCGGCTCTACGAGGCGGGCGTGGCGCCGCGGGTGATCACCGTCGGCGGCAAGCAGGACGGCGATCTCTACACCGAGGCCGCCTCGGGCAAGTGGTACCTCGAGGACAAGGGCGTGCCGAGCGAAAACATCCTCGCGGTGGAGACCGGATCGGACACCCTGCGCAGCGTCGAAGCGGTGGCGACCGAGATGGAGTCGCGCGGGATGTCATCGGCCGTACTCGTCAGCGATCCGTGGCATTCACTGCGGACCAGGACGATGGCTCGCGACGCCGGACTGGCCGCGTGGACCGCGCCGACCCGCACCGGACCGGCGGTCTACACCAGGGAGTCGCAGTTCCACGGCATCGCCCGCGAGACCGGCGCGCTGCTCTGGTATCAGCTCACCCATTTCTCGGCAGACTTCTCTTACACGGCGGGACAGTGAGATTCGTTGACTACTCCTCGCCTGAAAGACGGGGATTCCTGCTTCACCATCAGTTGCCATAAAGGAGAACTCCTTTGCGGACTTACACCGACTCCACAGGCGTTTCACCTCTCTGCCAGCCCGGCAGCGAGGATATTGCGGGCCGCGTTAACATCCCGGTCATGGACCGCCCCACAGCGGCATGTCCACTCCCGAATGTTCAGCGACAGCTTGTCGTGCAGCGCACCGCAGTGCGAACACACCCTGGTCGACGGATACCAGCGATCCACCACCAGCACCTCGCGGCCGTACCAGTCGGCCTTGTACTCGAGCATGGTGCGCAACTGCCGCCAGCTCGCGTCCGAGATCGCGCGGGCGAGCGTGTGGTTGGCGACCATGTTGCGCACCGTCAGGTCCTCGATGGCGACTGCTTGGTTCTCGCGGATCAGCCTCGTGGACAGTTTGTGCAGGAAGTCGGTGCGCCGGTCGGTGATCCGCGCATGGATGCGGGCCACCTTTCGACGGGCCTTCTCCCGGTTGGCGGACCCCTTCACCTTCCGGGCGAGGTCGCGTTGCGCCGTCGCCAGCCTGCGCCGATCAGCTCGCTCGTGCCGCGGATTGACGATCTTCTCCCCGGTGGACAGCGCGGCCAGCGAGTTGAGGCCGACGTCCACGCCGATGGCATTCGTCGTGGTCGGCAGCGGCGTGATGGACTCTTCGACAAGCAGGGACACGAACCACCGACCACTACTGTCGCGGGACACCGTCACCGTCGACGGCGCTGCACCCTCGGGCAGCGCCCGCGACCAGCGAATGTCGAGTGGCTCGGTCATCTTCGCCAGGGTGAGTTGCCCGTCGCGCCACCGGAACCCAGACCGGGTGTACTCGGCCGAGGCGCGCGAGCGCTTGCGGGACTTGAACCGAGGGTAACGAGCACGCTTGGCGAAGAACGCCGCGAACGCGGCCTGCTGATGCCGCAATGTCTGCTGCAACGGCACCGACGACACCTCGTTGAGGAACCCGAGATCCTCGGACTTCTTCCACCCGGTCAGTTCGGCGGAAGCCAGCACATACGTCGTGGACTTCGACTCCGTGGCATACCGCCGCTGGCGGGCGTCGAGGGCTTTGTTCCAGACCAGGCGCACGCACCCGAACGTGCGCGACAGCTCCGCCGCTTGCTCGGACGAGGGGTAGCAGCGGAACTTGTACGCCCGCTTCACCACCTTCGACATGTCTCACACAATATTGCACTTGAATGTAAGAAGGGAGGGTGGCGTGTCCTTTCCGGTCCTGAAGGGCAGCCATGCATCTGATGAGCGACAGCTACACTCCGCACGACCGGGAACGGATGGTCCACGAGCCGGGCAAGACCGCCTGGCCCGGCGCCGCTGGCAAGGGCCACCGCAGTGAATTCTCCCGCGACCGTGCTCGCGTCCTGCACTCCGCGGCCCTGCGCCGCCTCGCCGACAAGACCCAGGTCATGGGTCCGCGCGAGGGCGACACCCCGCGCACCCGCCTCACCCATTCGCTCGAGGTCGCCCAGATCGGCCGCAGCATCGCCGACGGACTCGGCGCCGACCCGGACCTTGTCGACCTGGCCGGCCTCGCCCACGACATCGGCCACCCGCCCTACGGCCACAACGGCGAACGCGCCCTCGACGAATTCGCCGACGAATACGGCGGTTTCGAGGGCAACGCGCAGAACCTGCGCATCCTGACCCGCCTCGAACCGAAGGTCCTCGACCCGGCGGGGGAGAGCGCCGGGCTCAACCTGACGCGCGCCGCCTTGGACGCGACCCTCAAATACCCGTGGGGGAGAAGCGGTTCCGGCACCAAGTTCGGCGCCTACGAGGACGATCTCGAGCGCCTGGCCTGGGTCCGCAAGGACGCGCCCGACCGCAAGCAGAGCCTGGAATGCCAGATCATGGACTGGTCCGACGACGTCGCCTACTCGGTGCACGACGTGGAGGACGGCGTGATCGTCGGCCGGATCGACCTGCGTGCCCTGGCCGACCCGGCCGAGCAGGCCGCCCTCGCCGAGCAGGGCCACGGCCAGCACCCCGACCAGTCGATCGCCGCGCTGGCCGCCGCCGCGCAGCGCCTGTCCGAACTCGACGTGGTGGCCGACGCGGTGAACTACGACGGCACCTTCGCCGCCTCGGTCGCGTTGAAGCGGCTCACCAGCGAGCTGGTCGGCCGGTTCGCGACGGCCGCGATCGCCGCCACCCAGGATCACCACGGACCCGGCCCGCTGACCCGCTACGAGTCCGATCTGATCGTGCCGCCGATCGTGGCCGCCGAGGTGGCCGTCCTCAAAACCGTCGCCCTGCGCTACGTGCGCTCCGACCGCGGCCACCTGGCCCGCCAGCAGACCCAGCGCGACCGGGTGCAGGCCGTCGCCGATCGCCTGCTCACCACCGCGCCCGCTCACCTGGACGACCAGATGCTGCCCTGGTGGAACGCCGCCACCGACGACACCGCCCGGGTCCGCGTGGTGATCGACCAGATCGCCTCCTACACCGAGAGCCGCTTCGAGCGCGTGGCCGCCTCGCTGGACTGCCGCTGAGCCGACCCGACTAGACTCACTCACCGTGGCCGGACGAATCCCAGATCGCGATATCGCGGCGATCCGTGAACGTGTCCGGATCGAAGATGTGGTGGGCGAGTACGTCGCGCTCAAGCGCGCGGGCGCCGACTCGATCAAGGGCCTGTGCCCGTTCCACGACGAGAAGTCGCCCTCGTTCCACGTGCGGCCCAACCACGGCCTGTTCCACTGCTTCGGCTGTGGCGAGGGCGGTGACGTCTACAAGTTCCTGCAGCAGATCGAGCACATCGGTTTCGTCGAGGCCGTCGAGCAGATGGCCGACCGCATCGGCTATCAGATCAACTACGAGGGCGGCGGCACCTCGGTCCAGCGCGACCGCGGCACCCGCTCCCGGCTGGTCGCCGCCAATGCCGCCGCGCACGAGTTCTATGTGGCGCAGCTGCGCGAACCCGAAGCCGAGACGGCCCGCAAGTACCTGACCGACCGCAACTTCGACGGCGCCGCCGCCCAGCAGTTCGGCTGCGGCTACGCGCCCGGCGGCTGGGACGCGCTCACGAAACACCTGCTGCGCAAGGGTTTCGAGTTCAAGGAGCTGGAAGCGGCCGGATTGTCCAAGCAGGGCAAGCGCGGGCCGATCGACCGGTTCCATCGCAGGCTGCTGTGGCCGATCCGCAATCTCGGTGGCGAGGTGATCGGGTTCGGCGCGCGCAAGCTCTTCGACGACGACACCATGCCCGGCAAGTACGTGAACACGCCGGAGACATTGCTGTACAAGAAGTCCCAGGTGCTGTTCGGGCTCGACCACGCCAAGCGGGAGATCTCCAAGGGCCACCAGGCCGTCGTCGTCGAGGGCTACACCGACGTGATGGCGATGCACCTGGCCGGGGTGAAGACCGCCGTCGCCTCCTGCGGCACCGCCTTCGGCGAGGAGCACCTGCAGGTGCTGCGCAGGCTGCTGATGGACGACAACTTCTGGCGCGGCGAGATCATCTACACCTTCGACGGTGACGCCGCGGGTCAGGCCGCCGCCTTGAAAGCCTTCAGTGGTGATCAAAGACTCGCCGGCCAGACCTATATCGCCGTCGCTCCCGACGGCCAGGACCCGTGCGAGCTGCGTCAGCACTCCGGCGACGCCGCGGTCCGCGATCTGGTCGCGCGCCGAACCCCGCTCTACGAGTTCGTGATTCGCGGTCTGCTGGCCGAACACAACCTCGACGACGTCGAGGGCCGTGTCGAGGCGTTGCGCCGTACGGTGCCCGTGGTGGCCCAGATCAAGGACAACGCGACCCGCAAGGGGTACGCCACCAAATTGGCGGGCTGGGTCGGCTGGGACGACATCCAGCTCGTCGTGCGCCGGGTAGGCGAGGAAGCCAAGAAGAACCGGATGGGTGCGACACCCACTACCGGAAAGTCCGGCGCCGCGGCGATTCCCGCGCCCCGCGTCGAGGAGAGCTCCTCGGTCCGGCCTGCCCCGAACGACCCGGTGCTGTTCGCCCAGCGTCAATCCCTCAGTGCCGCACTGCAATACCCCGGTGTCGCCGGCGCGGCCTTCGACGCCATCGACACCGCCGCGTTCACCCACCCCGCCTACGTCGCGGTGCGCATCATGATCGCGAAGGCGGGCGGCACCGCGGCCGGGCTCAGCGGCGCCGAATGGGTCGCCGCGGTCTCCGACCACACCGACGACCTGATGATCCGCGCCCTGGTCTCCGAACTGGCCAACGAGCAGCTGCCGGTGCGCTCCCAGAACGACATCCCGCGCTTCATCACCGGCATCCTCGCGCGCACCCAGGAAGCCTGGGTCGGCCGTCAGATCGCCGAGCTGAAATCGAAGCTGCAGCGACTGTCGGCCAGCGAGGAGCCCGACACCTACATGGCTCTGTTCGGCGACCTGGTGGCGCTGGAGCAGTACCGCAAGAGCCTCGCCGCCCAGGCGATGGGCAACGAGGGCTACGCGGCGGGCGCCTGAGTCAGCGACGCAGCTGGTTGTTGCGCAGCTGGTCGTGCGGGATCAGCACCGTGGTGCGCTCGTCGATCGGCTCCATCGGCTCCAGCTTCGGCTGCGTGCTCAACTTGTCCGACAGCTTCTGCCGGCCCACCGACACCAGCTTCTTCGTCACCGGACTCCCCGTGACCGCCCGCGTCGCCGCACTGATCTGCTCGTAGCGCGCGCGCCCGGCCTTGGTGCCCAGCACATATCCGGCCGCTACGCCGATGATCAACCGCAGCATCTCCTGGAGCTCCTCCCACGTCTGTGTGCGGGCTCCATCCTGCCCCAGCAGCCCCACCCCTGTCGATCCGGCCACCGGTTGTCGGCACATCGTTATACGCCGCATGTCCGCAGGTAGCAGCCCGATTTGGGAACCTGCGATGCGATGCGCTAAAGTTTCATCTCGGTCAGCCCGCCAAGGCAGACCGCCTGAGTCTAGCGGCTCAGGGCAATCCCCTATAGCTCAATTGGCAGAGCAGCCGACTGTTAATCGGCAGGTTTCTGGTTCGAGTCCAGATGGGGGAGCGTAGAGGCCCCGTCACCTTCTGGTGACGGGGCCTTTCCCGTCTCCAGCCAAGTCAGAT
>NZ_JBHXAY010000170.1:0-9123 GCF_042728775.1 Nocardia sp. NPDC060259 | reverse complement strand
CCTGAGCACGGTGTCCGGGGCGGCGTCGTCCGAGCTCAGAACCGGTCTTCGTCGGCGTCGCGTTCGTCCTCGTGGACCGCGCCGATGACCTCCGGCGTCGATTCGCCGAGCGGGCCGGTGAGGTCGTCGTTGCCGGTGCGGCTCTGGTAGGGCTGCACGGTGCGGCCGTGTTCCTCGTCGTTGCTGCGCTGGCCCGCGCCCGCACCGGCACCACCGCCCATGAAACCGGAGCCGCTGGTGCCCGCGGTCGTGGTGTTGCCGAGACCGGTGCCACCCATCGCGGTGGTCATGACACGACCGCCGGGCAGTGCCGAACCAGGCACGGCCGTCGTTGCTTTCGGGGTCCCCGTGCTCGGGGTGCCACCACCGGAGCCGCCCGATCCACCGCGGGCCGTGCCGAGCGCACCGAGCGCGCCGCCGGTGCCACCGGTGCCGCCCGTACCGCCGGAGCCGAGGCCCGATGGAGTGGTCGCGCCGGGCGTGGGGGTGGTCGCGGTCGGCGAGGCACTCGCGGCGGCGGTGGAGTCGCCGCCCGTGCCGGACAATGCGTCCTCGGCCTGGGTGAGCAGTGGTTCGGCGATGTTCTCGGAGGCGGCGCTGAGCACTTCCTCCGGGGAGGGCAGGCCGCTCTGTCCGACGAGTTGCTGCACAACGCCGCCGAGTTGGGCGGTGTGCCCGGCCAGCTGGCCACGGGTGGAGTTGACGACGGTCACCGCCGAGCCGAGGTGTTCGGTCGCGAGGCCGATCAGCGTGGCCTGGGTCGGCGGCAGCATGATCGTCGGCGCGAGCGCGGTGGCCTGCGCGGCGAAGGTGGTCGCGATCGCCGACAGCTGCGCGTTGCCCGACTGGACGACGGCGGCGGCCTGCTCGGTGAGGGCGGCGATATCGAAGCCGCGCTGGCTGGTGTCCTGGCCTTCGACCTGGGCCTGCTGGCTGGCGGTGCTCGCGGCGTCGGAGGCCTCGCCCTCCCACAGCTGCTGGACGGTCTTGAGGCCGCCCTGGGCGACGCTCATCGCCGAGTCGATCAGCGTGGACGAATTGCTCAGCAGCGTGGTCGGATCGAGCGAGCCGAACACACCGGTGCCGAAACTGCTCAGCAGCTGCAGGATCGGGTCGAACAGCGAGTCGATGCCGGGCAGCGCGGGAATCGACACCCCGTTGAGCAGCGCGGAAACCGGATCCTCGGTCAGCGAGGTCGCGGCGGCCGAGCTCGCGCCGTTGCCTGTGCTCGCCGCGCCGGAGGCCGACGTGCCGGTGAGTGCGCTCTTGGCCGAGTCGAACGCGGTCTGCGCGGTGGTCAGCGCGGGCGCGGCGACCTGGGTGAGCGTGCTCTGCACGCCGCTCAGTGCCGCGGACGCGTCGGTGGCGACACCGGACAGGATGTCCTGCGCGTCGACGGTGCCGCCCGTGCCGAGCCCGGACAGACCCGACAGCCCGGCCGGGGAGACCGCGCCGTTCTGGGTCTCCTCGGTGATCTTCTGCGCGAGGGTGAAGACCGGATCCTCGCTGGTCGCGATGTCCTCGGGCAGCTGCATCAGCGGCACGTCGAGGATCGCCTGGGCGCTGTGGTCGACCGGGACGGCGCCCAGCGCGGACTGGGTCGCGGCGTCGGCGGTGGCCAGTGCGGTGTCGGGCGTGATGACGCCGGCGTCGCCGCTCAGCGGCTTCATGCGATGCCTCCGATTCCGGCGGCCTGACGCGCCAGGTCGGCGGCGTTGGCGACGTCGGTCGCGTCGAAGGTCACCGAGGACTTGAACGCGGCGTCGGAGAGTTTGGAGAACTTGGCCGACAGATCGTTGATGTCCTTGGCCTGCAAGGCCTGCGCGGCCGCGAACATCGCCAGGTAGTCGGCGCCGATGAGCCCGAACACCGGGGTCATCGCGGCGACATTGCCCGCCGCGTCGGTGATACCTGCCGCGGCGATATCCCCCGCCACCGCGGCGTTCGTGGCCGCGAACGCGGTGACGGCATCGGTTTGCACCGAGAGATCGGTCATGCGAATCCCCCAACTCGTCGTGAAAAGCCTGCCCTGAGACCGCGATCGGTGGCCGAGAAACTCCCGTCACGGCCGCCCGAGGGCGCAGTGCGCCAAATATAACCGAATACCCCGACCTCTATCGAGCCGTGTCGGCCCCGATCTGCGGGATTCGCTTTCAAAACTAGAACATGTTCTATATCCTCGGCGAAATGAAGGTCGCAGTGACCGGCGCAGCCGGCTACCTCGGAACCAACCTGATCCCGCAGCTCGTCGAGCGTGGCCACGAAGTGGTGGCCATCGATCGTGCCGCACCGACCACGTCCGATCCGGCCGTCACCTGGGTTTCCGGTGATGTGCTCGATCCGGCGTCGATGCGCACGGCGCTGGCGGGCGCCGAGGTGGTCTATCACCTGGTCGCGCTGATCACCCTCGCCGAGAAGAACGACCTGGCGTGGCGGGTCAACACCGAGGGCGTGCGGATCACCGCGGAGGCGGCACTCGAGGTCGGCGTGCGCCGGTTCGTGCACACCAGTTCCATCCACGCCTTCGACCAGTACCGCGCGGGCGGGCATATCGACGAGACCACCGTCCGCTCCGCCGATCCCGGACTGCCGGTGTACGACCGGTCCAAATGGGCGGGCGAGCAGGCGCTGCGACCGGTGATCGAGCGCGGTCTCGATGCGGTGATCGTGAACCCGACCGGCGTCTACGGCCCGGTCGACCACCCCGAGCGGCTGTCCCGGCTCAACCGCATCGCCGCCGACGCGATGCGCGGGCGCGTGCCGGTGATGATCGGCGGCGGGTTCGACCTGGTCGACGTGCGCGATGTCGCCCATGGCCTGATCCTGGCGGGCGAGAAGGGCCGCACGGGCGAGAACTACCTGCTCGGCGGGTACATGACCGCATTGATCGACCTGTGCCGAATGGCTGCGGCACGCACCGGCGCCAAAGGCCCGCGTTTCGCGATCCCGGCCAAGGCGCTCGGCGCGATCCTGCCGGTGGTCGAGCCGATCAGCAAGCGTCTCGGCTCGGACATCCTGTCCAAGGCGGCGCTCGGCGCGATCCTGTCGGCGCCGGTTGTCGATCACGGCAAGGCCGAACGCGAGCTCGGCTACCGGCCACGCCCGGCCGAAGAGACCGTCGCCGATCTGGTCGACCTACTGCGCGCACCGCGCAACGCCTGACCCCGACGCCCCTACGCCGCAACGGCCGCACGGATGACGTCGGCCGTCGCCTGCTGACCGGCGGCGTTGGGGTGCACCGGAGTCGCATTGGGCTGACCCGGCACCGGCGGCTCGATCCACCGGGTCGCCAGGTCACGGCAGGCATCGTGCCCGATACTCGGGGTATAGATGTCGATGTAGCTCGCGCCGTTGACTTCCGCCTGGCGACGCAACGCGGCATTGAGCTCTTTCTCGACATCGCGCGCGTAGGCGACATCGCCAGGGCTGAGCGGAACCTGCGGATAGCAGCTGCCCGATTCCGGCAGCACCGCCGGATATCCGACGACGTACACGCGCGCGTTCGGCGCCAGTGTCCCGATGCGCCCGATGGCCGCACCCATCGCGGGCTCGTAGGCGGCGATGTCGTCGCTGAAGCGTGATCCCCAGGCGTCGCGACACGGTGTGCCGACGCCGGCGGCATTACCGAGGTTGAGCGCTACGCACGACATGACCATCGTCTGGAACAGATTGCCGTCGTTGCCACCGATCTGATAGGTGACGACCCCGGTCCGCGGTGAGAGCGCGTCGAATTGCGCAGGCTGATCGGCATATTGGGCGGTGCTCATATGCGCGGTCGCCGCCGAGGCGCAGCTGACATCGGTGAGCTCCCACCCGGTCGCCGCGACCAGCCGATGCGGATAGTTCTGCGCCGATCGCGTGCACAGCGGCGGGCTACCGGGAGCGGGATCGAGCAGGCCGGGCGCGGCGGTATAGGAGTCACCGATCGCGACATAGGACACCGGAGGCGCCGAGATGGCACCCGGGAACAGCAGGCCGAGGACGAGCTGAGCGACGGCCGCGACCAACACCGGTCTTTCCATCGAACACTTCTTACCGAGACAACACCACCGAAAACCGGGCCACACGGTCCGCCACCAGCGATTTTACGCGCGAATCAACAAAAATGCGGCCGTCCAGTCTGGTTTTGTACGGCCGCTCGTCAGCGCACCGCCGACAATGAGAATCTTCTCTGCAGCCGTCATGCCATCTCCCCTGTTCGCCGAGGAAGCCACTGCGGACGATTGCAGAGAGCCGGGGTCGACTACGCTTGACACCGCATCGAACACATGTTCGACTCGTGGGGTGCGGTGGCAAGCCCAGACCCTCGACGCCGATGACGGCGCCCTGCCCGGATTGACCAGGGCCGGGCTGGTTCGCAGCGTCCGCACCCCCGAGTTCGACGGCATCACCTTCCACGAGGTGCTCTGCAAGAGCGCGCTGAACAAGATGCCGGAGAGTTCCTCGCTGCCGTTCCGCTGGACGATCAATCCGATGCGCGGGTGTTCGCATGCCTGCCGGTACTGCTTCGCGCGCGGCAGCCACGAGTATCTCGGCCTGGACGCAGGCAACGATTTCGATTCCGAGATCGTGGTGAAGACCAATGTCGCCGCGATCCTGCGCCGCGAACTGGCGCGCCGGTCCTGGCAGCGGGAACCGGTGGCGCTCGGCACCAACACCGACCCCTATCAGCGTGCCGAGGGCCGCTATCGCCTGATGCCGGGCATCATCGGCGCCCTCGCGGACTCGGGCACGCCGTTCTCGATTCTCACCAAAGGTCCACTGCTGCGCCGTGATCTGCCGCTGCTCACCGAGGCGTCGCGGCGGGTGGCGGTGAGCGTCGCGGTGTCGATCGCCATCCTGGACCCCGACCTGCACCGCAGCCTCGAACCCGGCACACCCACTCCTCGCGCGCGCCTCGACCTGGTCCGCGCACTCGCCGACGCGGGCTTCGCCGTCCACGTCATGGCGGCCCCGATCATCCCGTGTCTCACCGACGGCAGCGCTCATCTCGACGCGCTGTTCGCCGCGATCGCCGACGCGGGCGCCGACAGCGCCATGGCCTTCCCCATGCACCTGCGCGGCAGCACGCGCGGCTGGTTCCTGAGCTGGCTGGCCACCGAACACCCGGCGCTGCTGCGGCGCTATCGCCAGCTCTACGGCCGCGGCGGCACTGTCACCCCTGCCTACAGCGCCTGGCTTCGTGAGCGGGTCGACCCGCTGCTCGCCGCCTACGATCTGCGCCGTCCCCAGGGCCGCACCACACCGACGCCGCCGACCACGGCACCCCCGGATCCCCAGCTCGCGCTGTTCGCTTGAGCCCGGCGCTCACACGAGCGAGGCGACCTCGGAATCGGTGAGCACCACCGGTGACACGACATCCTTCACACGCACCAGCCGCACCCCGCGATACAGCGGCCGCTCCCCCAGTCCGGCATCGCGCGCCTCGGCCCGCAACTGCTGCACCAGCACCTCCGAGACGACGACGGCGGCGGCGAGTTCGCTGGCGGCGAGCGCGTCGGCGAGCTTGCGCAGCCCGAGCAGATGCAGCTCCCGCCCACTGCCCGCGTCGGTGTACATCGCCAGCGGCACCAGCTGGATGTCCGCGCCCGCGGTCACCTTCAGCACGATCCTGCTCAGCCTGCCCGGAAACACCAGCAGCTGTACGCCGCTCGCGTCCGCGAGGTCGATGCGATGTTCACCGAGCAGCCGGTGCGCGCGGATCTCGGTGCCGCTCAACCACATCCGCCTGCGCCGGAACGCGAAGACATAGCCGATGGTCGGCACCGCGACGACGAGCCCGAGGGCGATCGCGTACGGCCAGCTCAACCACACCGCCGACAGCAGCGCTACGCCGATGCCGACGCCGAGCGCGGCCAGCGCGAGCCTGCGCAACATGGGCGCGAACACTTCGGGCGCCACCAGGTCGATGCCGACCGGTTCCGTCGCCGCCCGCCCGGACTCCCCGTCCACGATGTCCCTCTCCACCCGGACCGGCCCGTCCGGTCCGAGGCGCGGTCAGATTACCGCGCCCGGACGCGCCGGGCTCAGTTGCCGAGTGCGCTGCGCAGCACGCCGATGACCTCGCCCAGCGGCACCTGCCGCTGCTCGCCGGTCGCCATCTCCTTGACCCCGATCGAGTGCTCCTCGAGATCGCGATCGCCGAGCACCAGCGTGTATTTCGCGCCGGAGCGGTCGGCGCCCTTCATGGCGCCCTTCATCCCGCGTCCGCCGTAGGCCAGGTCGACGCTGATCCCCGCGCCGCGCAGATCGCCCGCGAGCGCGACCAGCCGCGCCTTGGCCGCGTCACCGAGGGCGATGCCGTAGACCTGGCAGCGCGCCGGATCGGCCGCCGCCTTGCCCTCGGCCGCCAGCGCGAGCACGGTCCGATCGACACCGATGCCGAAACCGATGCCCGACAGCGGCTGCCCGCCGAGTTCGGCCATCAGCCCGTCGTAGCGGCCACCGCCGCCGATGCCGGACTGCGCGCCCAGCTTGTCGTGCACGAACTCGAAGGTGGTCTTGGTGTAGTAGTCCAGGCCGCGGACCATGCGCGGGTTCACCACGTACGGCACGCCGAGCGCGTCGAGGTGGGCGAGCACCTGCTCGAAGTGCGTCTTGGCCGATTCGGAGAGGTGATCGATCATCAACGGCGCGTTCGCGGTCAGCTCGCGCACCTCGGGCCGCTTGTCGTCGAGCACGCGCAGCGGGTTGATCTGGGCGCGGCGGCGGGTCTCCTCGTCGAGCGGGAGGCCGAGCAGGAACTCCTGCAACAGGTCCCGGTACTGCGGGCGGCAGGTCTCGTCGCCGAGCGAGGTGATCTCGAGCCGGAACCCGTCCAGGCCGAGGCCGCGGAATCCGGCGTCGGCGATGGCGATGACCTCGGCGTCGAGCGCCGGGTCGTCGACGCCGATCGCCTCGATGCCGACCTGCTGCAACTGCCGGTACCGGCCAGCCTGCGGGCGCTCGTAGCGGAAGAACGGACCGGCGTAGCACAGCTTGAGCGGCAGCTGCCCGCTCTTGTCCAGACCGTGCTGGATCACCGCGCGCATGACGCCGGCGGTGCCTTCGGGGCGCAGGGTGAAGCTCTCGCCGTTGCGGTCGGCGAAGGTCCACATCTCCTTGCTGACCACGTCGGTCGACTCGCCGACACCACGCGCGAACAGGGCGGTCTGTTCGAATACCGGCAGCTCGATGTGCCCGTACCCGGCGAGTCGGGCGGCGTTGATCAAGCCGTCGCGCACGGCGACGAACTCGGCCGAGCCGGGGGGCACGTAATCCGGGACCCCCTTCGGGGCGGTGAAGCTGCTGGTCTTGGTCACGATCATCCAGTTTTCCCCACGGGCGCCCCTCGCGTCCAACCGGTTACCCTCTAGACGAATCTGACGACACGGGAGGAACGCGGTAGTGCCGAGTAACGAACAGCGACGGGCGGCGGCCAAGCGCAAGCTGGAGCGCCAGCTGGAACGACGGGCCGAGCAGGAGAAGAAGCGCAAGCGCCTCGTGATCGCGGGCTCGGTACTCGGTGTCATCGTGGTCGCCGCCGCCGTGACCGGCGTGTACTTCCTCACCAAGGGCGGAGACGAGCCGGAATCCTCGGCCACGGCGAGCGCGACGACCACCAGCAAGCGCGAACTGCCGCCCGCCGCGGACGCGCCCGCGGTCGCCGCCAAGCCCGCCACCGTCGACTGCGCCTACCCGGTCGGCGCCGAGCCCGCCGCCAAGCCGGTGGCGCCGCCGAGCACCACCACGGTCGCCTCCGGCCCCGACGCGCCGAAGACCAAGGTGTCCATCGACTCCACCCAGGGCCCGATCGGCCTCGAGCTCGACAGTGCCGCATCGCCGTGCACCGTCAACAGTTTCGTGAGCCTGGCCCAGCAGGGCTACTTCGACAACACCAGCTGCCACCGCATCTCGGCCGAGACCGGCTTCGAGATGCTGCAGTGCGGTGACCCGACCGCCACCGGCATGGGCGGCCCGGGCTACAGCTTCGCCAACGAGTACCCGACCGATCAGTACCCGGCGAACGATCCGAACCTGGAAAGCCCGGTCAAGTACCAGCGCGGCGTGATCGCGATGGCGAACTCGGGCCTGACTCCCGAGGGCACCAACGGCAGCCAGTTCTTCCTGGTCTACGGCGACACCATCCTGCCGCCGAAGTACACCATCTTCGGCACCATCGACGAGGCCGGCCTGAAGACGCTGGCGAAGGTCGGCGCCGCGGGCGACGACGGCTCCATGTCGGCGGGCGGCGGCAAGCCCAAGATGCCGATCAGCTTCAACACCGTCAAGGTGGGCTGACAGCCCCACACACGGCACCGAAAGGGCCGGACGCCGTCACGGTGTCCGGCCCTTTTCCGGTGTCATCGCCTCGACACCGTCGGAAGATCATCAGAGGCAAGGCAATCCTATGGATCGTCCGGCCGATGCCAGCTCGTTCCGCATTTTCTCCCCCGCCACTCCGTGCCCACCGAAACTTCTCGACACCTGCCTCGCGTGGCTCCGCCAGACATACAGTCGTGTCCTTCGCGCGGTAGGCTCAGATGTCCACTTCCACAGCAGCATCGGGGAGCAGTCATGGCGGAACTCGACGACATCGGCAGCGAAACGGCGTCCATGATGAAAATCATGCTGCAGATGGCCACCCTGGTCGCCCTCAAGTCGCGTGAGGCCGGCCAGAAAGAGGCCGAGGCCCGCGTCAAGGCGGTCGAGGCGAAGATGAAGGAAGCCAAGGAACTCCAGATCCGCGAGGCCCGCGATCTGAAGGCCAAGGACCCGCGCAATATCGAACTGGTGCAGATGATGTCGGTCGGCACCAAGTCGACGCAGACACGCGGACTCACCCTCGAGAAGGACCCGTCCTCACCGTTCGCGAGCACCGCGGCCTCGGTCGGCGCGAACGCACCGCAGGTGGGCTACGACTCCGTCGAGCGGCGAGCGGCCATCGCGGCCCATCTCGAACGGGCAGGCGTCGCACCGGAATTGGCCGAAGTGCGGATGCTGGTCGAGATGGGACAGGGCATTTCGCCGGACGAGGCGATCCGGCGCACGAACGCGGGCGCGCGGCGGGCAGGCATCGAACGCAGTATCGATCCGCGCGGACTCGAACGCGGCCGCTGACCCGCTCCGATGCGGTCCGGCGGG
>NZ_JBHXAY010000169.1:0-9220 GCF_042728775.1 Nocardia sp. NPDC060259 | reverse complement strand
AAGGGCGCTTTCGGTGTGTTTCAGTTTTCCTGTCGTCCGAGCAACGCGTCGGGCAGCGGCTTCTGATCGAGCAATTCGGCCGGGATCGGGTTGGGATTGGGCTGTGAGTCGGTAGCCATGTTCTGGCAGTACAGGCCGAGGAGAACACCACGCGGATCGCGGACATGGGCGACGTCGGCGGTGCCGTCCTCGTTGGTGGTGGGCGGAACGGTGACGGTACCGCCTGCCTCCTCGACCAGGCGGCAGGTCTCCTTCAGGTCGTCTACCTGGAGGATGATCGCGAGGTACTCCGCGGGGATGTCGGTGCCCGTCGGGGTCAGGTCGGTATCCCAGGAGGTACCGAACGGCATGGCGCTGCCCGCCGGAGTGTTGGCGAACCCGTAGGGCCTGCCCGGCCCGTCCAGGCCGTCGGTGAAAGTCCACCCGAAGGTCTTCTCATAGAATTCCTGCGTCGCAACGAGATCTTTGCTACCGATTTCGAAGGAGATCACTCTGCCGATGTTGTTCGTCATATTCGCCAGTCTTTCCGGGCTGCGGTGAGGTTGTCAACCTCGCTGACGTGTCGATTCGAATGCCCGGAATCAGGGGTGTCACAGGGGTGTTCGGTTAGGGGGAATAGCGCCTAGAATTTTCGATCGGGCGCCGAAGTGTCACCGTTGGACCTTCGAACGATACCTGATGCCTGCGATGATTCTGAGGTCACCACGATGCTTCATCTCGAAAATGCCCGGGATATTTCCGCACCAATCGATTTATCCAGTCGGTATCGAGCCCGTTCCGGGCCGGCGGTAATCACGGGCACGCAGGCGATCGTCCGGCAACTTGTCGAACAACACGAAAGGGACAGGCGAGTCGGTCAAAAAGTCGCGACCTTCGTGTCGGGGTATCCGGGCAGTCCCTTGGCCGGCTTGGATCGTCTGCTGGCAGGTATGCCCGAACTGGCCGGCGAGCACGATGTACATCTCGTACCGGCCGTCAACGAAGAGCTCGCCGCGACATCGGTCTGGGGAAGCCAGCTCGAACTGCCGAGCGGCTCACGTAATCGTGACGGTGTCGTCGGAGTCTGGTACGGCAAGGGGCCAGGGCTCGACCGGGCAGGCGATGCGATGCGCCATGCCGCTCTGTACGGCGCTCATCCGACAGGCGGGGTACTGGTGCTTGTCGGTGATGATCCGGCGGCCAAGTCATCGAGCGTGCCGGCTACCAGCGAGCGGGCGTTGGCGGCTCTCGGGATGCCGGTCTTCTTCCCTCGCAACGCGGAGGAGATCGTCGGATTCGGGCTGTACGGGGTGGCGCTCTCCCGCGCCTCGGGTTGTCCGTCGTCGATGAAGATCGTGGCCGACGTCGCGGACGGTCTATGGACCCTGGACCGTGACTTCACGGAGTTCGACATCACCACCCCGCAGATCGAATGGCAGGGTTCGCCCTGGACCTACCGACAGCGAATCTGCGCCGCGCCGCCGGACAGCCTTCTCGCGGAGGCCGACCTGCACGGGCCGCGGTGGGCGATGGTCGAGGCGTTCAACGCTGCCAACGACATCGATTGTGTGGAAGTAGATCCCTCCGATGCCTGGCTCGGCATCGTCGCTGTCGGTACGGCATACGACAGTGTTCGCGAGGCGCTCGGCGATCTGGGATTCGATGCGGATGACCTGGATCGAGCGGGGGTGCGAATCCTGCGCGTCGGAATGCCGTATCCGCTGGGTCCGGACAAAGTGCGCCGACTGGCACGTGGGGTACGAACCGTCATGGTGGTGGAGGAGAAGACCGCTTTCGTCGAGCTTCAGGTGCTGCGTGGCCTGTACAGCCGCGCCGAGACGCCCGAAGTCATCGGCAAACAAGACATCAACGGGCGAAGCCTGATCCCTGCTGACGGGCAGCTCACCGCCGAGCGACTGCTCGAGCCGCTGCGTCGGATTCTCGCCCCGCGCCTCGAGGTCCGCAAGCCCCGCCCTGCGCCTATCCAACTGACGGTCCTGCCGACCAGCCGTGCGGCGGCGTTCTGCTCGGGGTGCCCGCACAATCGGTCGACGGTCGTGCCGGAGGGTTCGCTCGCCGGGGGTGGAATCGGATGCCACACCTTGGTGACGATGTCTGCCCGACCCGAGTCGCAGGTCGTTTCGATGACGCAGATGGGCGGGGAGGGCGCGCAGTGGATAGGCCAGGCGCCCTTTACCGATGTCGGGCACATCTTCCAGAACATCGGTGATGGCACCTATTTTCACTCGGGTCAGCTGGCCGTGCAGGCATGCATTGCCGCCGGTGTCGACATCACCTACAAGATTCTGTACAACTCGGCGGTCGCCATGACCGGTGCACAGCATGCCGAGGCTGCGGTGGGCGTGCCGGCGCTCACCCGAAAGCTCGCCGCGGAAGGCGTTGCCAGAATTATCGTGTGCTCCGACGATCCAGGGCGGTTCGCGACCGATCGCTTGGCGGCCGGCGCAGTGGTATGGCATCGCGATCGGCTCGACGAGGCACAGCGGCTGCTCCGCGACATCAAGGGCGTCACCGTTCTGATCTACGACCAAGAGTGCGCGGCGGAGGCGCGTCGTCAGCGCAAACGTGGGTTGTCGCCCCAACGCCGGACGCGGGTGCTGATCAACGAATCCGTCTGCGAGGGCTGCGGAGACTGCGGCGTCAAGAGCAACTGCCTGTCGGTTCACCCGGTGGACACCGACTTCGGCCGGAAGACCCGCATCGATCAGTCGAGTTGCAATGCCGATTACACGTGCCTCGATGGTGACTGCCCGTCGTTCGTCACGGTGGAGTTGCCGGAGCGTCCGGCGAAGCATCTTGTTCCCGTGCCGCCGAGCTCGCCTGCGCCACAGCTTCCGCTGGTCGAGGGTGAGTTCAACCTGTTCCTCGCCGGCATCGGCGGTACCGGAATCGTCACCGTGAATCAGGTACTCGGCGTTGCTGCCCAGTCCGCGGGGTTCCTGGTGTCCGGCCTGGACCAGATCGGGCTCAGCCAAAAGGCTGGACCAGTCACTTCCCACCTGCGCCTAGGCGCCGGAAACACGTTGTCCACCAATCGAATCAATCCTGGAGCAGCGGATTGCCTGCTCGCTTTCGATCTGCTGACCGCAGCCGAAGCCAGGAACGCGGCATACGCGGATTCGGGACGTACTGTGACGGTCTCCTCGACCAGTGCGACACCGACCAGCGAGATGATCCGCGATACGTCCGTCGCCTATCCATCGACAGCGGAACTGCTCGAAAGACTCGGGTCATCGTCCTTGCGGGCGTTCGGCATCGACGCTCTGGATGCTGCCATGGCCCTGCTCGGTGCCACCGAGCCCGCGAACTTCCTGCTGGTCGGTGCCGCATACCAATTCGGCGCGATACCGATTCCGGAGCAAGCGATCGAGGCTGCGATCGAAGCCAATGGGGTTGCGGTCGAGGTCAATCGAGCGGCTTTCCGCTGGGGACGAGCAGCTGTTTCATGTCCCGAGGTCTTCGGCGAGGCGGTGGCGGCGCGTGTGCCGATGCCGGCGCGTAGCGTGCCACCGATACCGCACCACCTGCTGGGATCGATATTCATCGAGGGTTCGGTTCGGGCACTGGTCGAAAACCACGCGGCGGAGTTGGTCGCGTTCCACAACGAGAAGGCCGCCGTGCGCTATCTCTCGGCAATGCAACAGGTGTGGAGCGTCGAGCGAAAACTGGGCGGGCGAACCGAGTTCAGCGAAAGCGCTGCGCGCGGCCTGTTCAAGCTGTCGGCCTACAAGGACGAGTACGAGGTCGCCAGGCTCCTCACCGACACGGCCTTCCTGCGCGCCGTCCACACCGAGTTCCCGGATTCGACGGGGCTCACGTACCGGTTGCACCCCCCGGTCCTGCGCTCGATGGGCATGACGAAGAAGCTGGGGTTTCGCCCGCGATCGCATGTCGCTCTGAGGCTTCTCGCGAGAGGAAAGGCCTTGCGGGGAACGCCGTTCGACCCCTTCGGGTACGCCAAGATGCGGCGGTTGGAACGCGCGCTGCTCGCACAATATGAGCAGATGATTCGCGAGGTTACCGATCGATTGTCGCCGGATACCTATCCGGCCGCGGTTGCCGCGGCACAGGCGGCAACCATTGTTCGCGGCTACGACGCGGTCAAGCTTCGCAGCGTCGACCGGTACCGCCGTGCGCTGCGGGATCTGAACATCGAAACACCCACTCTCGAGCGGTATCTTCCGCAAAGAACCGCTGCCGATGAAGGGTTGTGAGCGCCGCTGACGTAACCCAGATCCTCTCGAACAACGGCTCTGTCGTCCTGTGACGACAGAGCCGTTCCAGTAGTTGTGACCTCTTCCACGTCGACGTATCCGCAGTCCGACCGCGACGGTACCGAGGCCGAAGGCGTGACACCGCGCTCCGACGAAGGGGATTCCGCGCTCCCCTTCGATCGCCATCAGGCCCTTACCCGGTGGCGGATCGGCGAGAATTTCCGGTCGCCGCGGAAGCCGCGGGCATGTATCGAATCGCTGCGTCGCGTAGCAGTACCGCCACCGGATTCTCCAGCTGTTCGAACTGACTCGAGCGTCGTGACGCTGCCACCATTTTGCGGGTTCGGTCACGGCCGGAGCGTCGGTAACGACGCAGACCCTCAGCCGCGTCCGTGCACTCGGCGAGGGTGCGGGCGAGGACGAATCCATCCTCGATCGCCATGCCTGCACCCTGGCTGAGGCTGGTGAGCATCGGGTGTGCCGCGTCGCCGGATCTCTTCCCGGCTGATGACCTGCCGATCCACGACTCAGTGCGACTGCTCCACATTGTCCCGCTCTGATTCGCCGGCCCCGGTTGGTCTCGAGAACACGACCGGGATCCATGGCAGGGAGCGCGTGCCGGGTGCGAACTCGACGACCATATCTGGATCAGCGGCAGTGCCGAGGGCCTTGAAGGCCGAGCGGCTGTAGGCACGGAGTGTGCCGATGAGGGAGTCGTGGAGGAATGGTGGCACCGCTGACGGCGGTGAAACCATCATTACCGCGACCGCGGTGGGGATGAACATCAGTGGGGCGAGCAAGATCCCAAGAGTCGAAGGGCGTTCCAGGTCGATCACCAGAAACTTCTTGCCTACCCGAGTTGCGTCGGCGATCACCTGAGCAACGTCTTGGGGCGGAAGATGGTGCATGGACACGGCGAACACCACGAGGTCGAAACTGTTCTCCGGCTCATCGATCTTTGTGGCATCGATCAGTTTCACCGTGCAGCGGGGGTGTCGGCCAAGGGGGCTTGCGGCGATGTTCGACACCGATGCCGGATCGAGGTCGCTCACGGTCACTTCGGCGGAGGGATGAAGTCTCAGTATTTCGGCCGAAACTCCACCATGTCCGGCGCCGAGCTCCAAGATCCTCGGGTTGTCCAGTTCAGCAACCTGATCCAACACCATCTGCGCGTTGAGCGTGTGCAGGCCGAAGCGTTCACCGAAGCGGTCGAGGGTCCCGATCACCTTCTGCTTGAGTTCATCGGAGATATCGTAGCGGTCGGTTATTTCTGGCCGTCGAGTTTGTAGCCGGCGATTGATCCACGATGCGTCCGGTCCGCCACGCGGCATCCGAGCGATTTCCTCGGCGGTGAGCTTTCCTTGTGTCATGTTCCCTCTTTGTCGCGAATCTGGCTGATCAGGAATTTCACTGCGCGCTGGATTGCAGATTCTTCTGGAGTTCCCGCACTTTGGCCGAGAACGACGCGACGTGCGTCTCGAGGCCTGCCGGCTTGTTTCCGGCCTCGGTTGCCCGGCGGATATCGCTCCGCGCCTCCTGGAGTTGGCGCGCCGACATGTGCCCTGTGCCGTGGGTCTCGAAGATGTAGTCGCGCTCGCCGTAGTAGTCGCAGTCGCTCAGCATGAATGCCAGCTTCATTCCGCAGGAGTGGTCGAATGTCTCTCGATGGCACACGACGTCGGCCGCGACGGAGCGGATCGAGATCGAAGTGCGCTTGATCTTCTGGTTCTGTGTCCGGTGGATGATGTCACCACGGAGGACGAGGAGATCGCCGGGAGCCAGCAGGGGAGTATGCGCGATCGAGTCGATATCCACGCGGAAGGAGTGCGAGCCTCCGGCATTGTCGTCGACCCGGGTCTTCCCGGTGTATCGAGCAGCGCCGGAACCCACTGCGATATCGGACAGTTCGGGATCGGAACTTTTCAGTTTCGAGAACGGTACGATGGTGACGTTCGAATGGGAGATGTCCTCCTTTTCGAGGACGAGGTACAAGTTCGTGTACCGCAGATGCTGGCCGAAATCGTAGAATGATCCGTGTTCCTGATGAAATGGAAAATTCACCGAGTGCTCCGGGTCGTCGGGGTCGACCGAGAAGATTCCGCTGTGGGTGAGGATCATGTCGGTGCCGAACAGGTCGCGTTGAAGTTTATGCAACTTCTCCTGCACCACGGCGGGGATCTGCGAAGGATCCTCGATCGCTGTCACCAGGCGTTTGCCGAAGTATCCAGCGCCGGCGCCATGTCCTACTTCCTCGGCGAATCGTAGTAGATCTGCGATTTCCCGATCGTCGAGAAATTTCTCGATGTGAACGAATCCGTCCGTGTCGAGTGCGGTTTTCATAATCCTCTTCCAGGGTCTCGGGCAGTCGATTCCAAGCTTTTGGTGTAGTTTCAGCTATTTGAAACCGGGCAACTCGATGCAAGTATTGGTACCGGCTTCGAGCGTTGTCAACCGAGAGTTCGGGTTGAGCGGTCAACTGGTATGTGTGTAGGGGTGTGCCAGGGGTGTCGAACTAGGGGGAAATGCTTCTAGTCTCATTTTCGACTCACAAAGAAGATGTCCATCCGATCTGTGTCTCACAGTGGATGGAATGCGGCCCCGGGCCGGCCGCCGAGACCCTATGGCGGGAGCCTTCAAGCCGATGACAATGCATTCCGTGGACTCTCTGACGTCTCCCCTGATTTTCGTGCTTTCCGGATTCGATCGAGATGCTCTGAGCCGGCGCGCGACGATTATCCGCCGGTTCTTGTCGGAGCACCCGGGGCAGGAGTTGCAAGACATCGCCTACTCGCTGGCCGGTACCGATCCGGCGGACGAGTTCCGGGCCGCAATGGTCGTGACGAGCCGAGCACAGTTGCTGAGTGAGCTCGAGGGGATCGCGCAGGGGCGACCGCTGCCGGGGACCGCGATCGGCCAGGCGCGCCGCGGTGGCGGAGTCGTCTTCGTCTATCCGGGTATCGGGGCGGAATGGCCGGGAATGGCCGAAGGGCTGCTCGAGTCGTCGCCGGTCTTCGAAGCAGAGGTCCGTGGGTGTGATGAGGCACTGATGCCCATTGTCGGCTGGTCGATCATGGATGTGCTCAGAGGCGCACCAGGCGCGCCTGCGCTGGAGCGTCAGGACGTGATTCAACCGGTTTCGTTCGCGATGTCGGCCGGGCTCACCGCACTGTGGCGGGATGCCGGGGTCGAGCCGGATGCCGTGCTCGGGTACAGCCTGGGTGAGATACCCGCGGCCTATGCGTCGGGTGGGCTGTCCCTACCCGACAGCATGCGGACGGTTGCGCACTTCAGCCTCGAAGTGGCGGCCTTCGTCGGGCAGGGTGCGATGTTGAACGTCGCAGTGTCGGCCACCGAGATCGGCCCCTATCTCGATCGGGCTCCCGGCCGGGTGGAGGTGGTTGGCTTCAACGGCCCGCACGCCACGGTGATTTCCGGTGATCCGGACGCCGTCATCGCGGTGCGCGCGGAGCTCGAGCACGAGGGTATCCGGTCTCAGGTGGTGCCCTTGGGGGTGGCGGCGCACACCTCTCGGCTGAGTGTCGTTCGCGACTCGCTGATGAAGTCACTGGAGCCGATTCGCCCTCGGGTATCGCGTGTTCCCTTCTGCTCGACGGTCATCGGCGATGTCTGCGATACAGAACGGCTGGGCGGCGACTACTGGAGCCGCAACCTGCGCGATGTCGTCCGATTCGACGAGGCCATGCACAACATGCTCGGCTACGGCTATCGGCACTTTTTGGAGCCCAGTCCGCGGCCCGCGCTGGCGACCGCCATGCACAGCATCTTCGAGGCGAGCGGGACCGATGCTGTCGCGTTGGGAACCCTGCGCCGGGACGGCGGACAGCTGGAAACCTTCCTCGCCGCTGTGGCTCGCGCCTATGTGGAAGGCGTCCCTGTGGACTGGACACGCCACTTCGCGGGTTCGGGTTCGCGTCGAATCCTGTTGCCGGACTTGGTGGGAACCGCGCGGGCCGGTAGTGCGGCGCTCACCTCCGGCGCGCCCGTCGACCGTGGCGACATCGGAAGTGTGCGAGCGATCATCGACCTCATTCGTGCCGAGTGCGCCGCAGTGCTCGGTCGCGAGATCGACGACCCGGAAAGTTCTTTCAGCGAGCTCGGAGTCGACTCTCTTACCGCCGTTCGACTGCGCGACCGGCTCAACGTCGCGACCGGCTCGGCACTGCCAACGACCGTGGTCTTCGACTACGCGACGCCTGCGGCACTGGCCAAGCACATCGCCGACGCGGCGAACGGCGCTGCTGCCGTGGCCGAGTCGATCGTCGAATCGGAGGCCGGCGACCTCGATGACCCGATCGCGATCATCTCGATGAGCTGCCTGTTGCCCGGCGGTATCACGTCACCGGAAGCGCTGTGGCAGTTGGTGGAACAGGCCGAGGACGTCATCTCGGCGTTTCCGCGCGACCGAGGCTGGAATCCGGATCAGCTGCGCGAAGCCCGAACGACCCAGGGCGGGTTCCTCTACAGCGCTGCGGATTTCGATGCAGGCCTTTTCGGCATATCGCCGCGTGAGGCGTTGGCGATGGATCCGCAGCAGCGGTTGTTGCTGGAGTCGTCGTGGGAGTTGTTCGAGCGTGCTGGTATCGCTCCGGATTCGTTGCGGGGCAGCCGGACCGGCGTCTTCATCGGTATGTCCGGCCGCGACTACGGGGGCGACATGATGAACACATCGGAACAGACCGCGGGCCATCTCCTCACCGGAACCTTGATGAGCGTCGCTTCCGGCCGACTCGCCTACACCTACGGCCTCGAGGGGCCGGCGCTGACGGTGGACACGGCGTGCTCGTCGTCGTTGACGGCCTTGCACCTGGCCGTGCAAGCCCTCCGTCGTGGTGAGTGCTCACTGGCCGTCGCGGGTGGGGCCACGGTTATGGCCACTCCGGCGGTGATGCTCGAGTTTTCGCGTCAGGGTGGGCTCGCGGCTGATGGTCGGTGTAAGTCGTTTTCGGCTGGTGCTGATGGGACTGGTTGGGGTGAGGGTGTTGGTT
>NZ_JBHXAY010000168.1:0-9410 GCF_042728775.1 Nocardia sp. NPDC060259 | reverse complement strand
GTGTATAAGAGACAGGGTGCGGATCGAGGACGATCCGCACCACCCGGGTCGGTGTCACCTGCCGGTGGGTTCGGCGGCACGCACCAGCGCACCGCCGATGATGAGCCGCTGGATCTCACTGGTGCCCTCGTAGAGCCGCAGCAGGCGTACGTCCCGGTAGATCCGTTCCACCGCCACACCCCGCATGTATCCGGTGCCACCGTGCACCTGCACCGCGGAATCGGCTACGCGACCGGCCATTTCGGTGCAGTAGAGCTTGGCCACCGATGGCGCGAGGCGGCGGTCCTCGCCGGTGACCCAGGACTGCGCGGCCGCGCGCACCAGGGCCCGCCCGGCCATGACGCCGGTCTGCATGTCGGCCAGGTGCGCCTGCACCAGCTGGAAGCGCCCGATCGGGGTGCCGCCCTGGGTGGCCGTTGCGGCGTAGGCGACCGATTCGTCGAGCGCGCGCTGCGCGGTCCCGACGGCCAGGGCCGCGATGTGGACGCGGCCGCGCGCCAGGGAACTCATGGCGGCCCGATAGCCGACGTCCTCCTGGCCGCCGACGAGGGCGTCCGCGCCGACCCGCACGTCCTGGAAACTCACCTCTGCGGTCCACGCGCCCTCCTGACCCATCTTGCGGTCCTTGGGCCCGACCGTGACGCCCGGCGTGCTCGCGGGCACCAGGAACACCGAGATCCCGGGCCCCGAGCTGTCGGCCTGTCGGGTGCGGGCGAAGACGACGAACAGATCGGCCACCGGCGCGTTGGTGATGAATCGCTTCTCGCCGTTGATGATCCAGTCCGCGCCCGTGGCGGTCGCGGTGGTGCGCAGCGACGCGGGATCGGATCCGGCGCCGGATTCGGTCAGCGCGAACGAAGCGACCACGGCGCCGGTGGCGATGGGCTCGAGCCAGCGGGCCTTCTGCTCCTCGGTGCCGAACCCCACCAGGACCTGCCCGGCGATGCCGTTGCTGGTGCCGAACAGCGACCGCAGGGCCAGGGTGGTGTAGCCGAGTTCCATGGCCAGCTCGACGTCCTGGGCCAGATGCAGGCCGAGCCCGCCCCACTGCTGCGGGATGGCGTATCCGTAGAGGCCCATCGCCTTGGCCTGCGCCACGATCTCGTCCGGGATCCGGTCCTGCGCGGCGATCTCGGACTCTCGCGGGACCACGACGGTGCGGACGAAATCTTTTGTCTGGGCGAGGATCTGGTGGAAATCCTCGTCGGTGACCTGGTCGGTGGTCGTGCTGGTCATGGCGAAGCCTTCCTCGGGCACGGCAGTCGCCGTGGCTGGTCGATACGTTGTGTTCGCATTTACTGTAATACTATCGGTAACCGGAATAGAGAAGAGGGAACGACGATGACAGCGATCGACGCGGGGGTGCTCATCCTGCGGGTGTGCCTCGGGCTGACCATGGCCGCGCACGGCTACGGCAAGATCTTCACGGGCGGGCGGATCCCGGGCACGGCCCGCTGGTTCGACAGCATCGGGATGCGCCCTGGCGCGGTGCACGCGCGCCTGGCCGCGGGTGCCGAGATCGGTGCGGGACTCGCGCTGGCACTGGGCATCGCGACGCCGTTCGCGGCGGCCGGGTTCGTCGCCCTGATGCTGGTGGCCGCGTGGACGGTGCATCGCGCGCACGGCTTCTTCATCGTCGGCAACGGCTGGGAGTACAACTTGGTGCTCGCGCTGGCCGCGATCGGCGTAGCGACGATCGGCCCGGGCCGGCTGAGTGTCGACGGTCTCCTGCTCGGCAGCGAAAACGTCGACGGCTGGGTGGGTTTCGGCATCGCCGCCGGGCTGGGCCTGGCGGCGGGAACGGGCCAGCTCGCGCTGTTCTACCGGCCGCCCGCGCCGACACCGTCCTGACGCGCCGGATACCGGCGTGCTCAGGTGGCCACGCGCACCTCCGCCAGAGTCGCCGCCGCGATCTCGCGCAGGCCGTCGTGGATCGCGCCGTCACTGCTCAGCGGCGCCAGCACGCAGGCGTGTACGGCGTCGAGCTCGCCGACCCCGGCCGCGACGAGCCGCGCCGCCGCCACGAGGACCCGGGTCGATGGCGGTTCGAAATGGAAGGCGCCGTCGGCCTTGCGGATGGCGACCGCGCAGCCGACGAGTCGCCGGGCCACCGCCGGATCCACCGCGGTCTCGGCCACCAGCAGCTCGGCCTCGCGCTCCGGCGGCAGGTAGTCCATGGCGACGGTGACGAACCGTTGCCGGAACGAGGGTTTGAGTTCCTTGAGCGAACTGCGGTAGGCGGGGTTGTAGGAGCAGACGAGCATGAACGGATCGGGTGCTGCCACGACTTCGTCCGCGCGATCCAGGAACAGCGTGCGGCGGTGGTCGGTGAGCGCGTGCAGGACGGCGAGGGAATCGTGCCGGGCCTCGACCACCTCGTCCAGGTAGCAGATCGCCCCGGACTTCACGGCCCGGGTGAGCGGACCGTCGGTCCAGCGGACGTCACCGCCGGTGACCATGAACCGGCCGACCAGGTCCGAACTGGTCAGGTCGTCGTGGCAGCTGATCGTCACGACCGACCTGCCGAGCAGCCTGCCCATGTGTTCGACGAAACGGGTCTTGCCGCACCCGGTGGGCCCGGTGAGCATCACCGGCAGCCGCTGGCGATGCGCACCCTCGAACAGGGGCACCTCGATACCGGCGGCGAAGTACGGATCTGTGTTCATTCGGCTACCAACTCTCGATGGATCTGGGCGAGTGCTCTGGGCAATTCGTCGACCCGCCCGATGCGGCGGGATCGCCTTGGCCCGAACACCTCCGGCAGCGGGTCGACCCGGGTCGGGCCGACCCCGAGGTAGAAGACCCTGACCCCGGCGTCCTCGGCTTCCTCCACGGCATGGGCGACATCGGCCCAGGCGTAGCGGCCTTCGTAGCCTTCGTCCGACATCAGTCCGTCGCCGATGACGATCAGCAGTCTGCGCTGGGACGGCTGATCGACCAGCCGGGCGGTCAGGTGGCGCAGGGGAGCACCGAGCCGGGTGTAGCCGCCGGTGACCAACCCGAGGCTGCCCGGGTCGACGAAATGTGGGTCCTGGAAATCTTTGAGACAGTCCACCTGCACCCGGTGCCGGGTGTTGCCGGTGAACACGAAGATGCCGTGCCGTTCCCTGGCCATGGTCATCGCCCGCGACAGGGCGTCCGCGCAGTCGAGTTCGAGCCGGAAGACCTGCCCGCCGTGCACTCCGAGCGAGGAGCTGCCGTCCAGCAGCAGGGCGGTGCTGACATCGCGAGACATGGGCGCCAGCTCCCGGAACACTCGCGGCTGCGGCGCCCGGCCGGTGCCCGCGTCGACGACATAGGCGACGTAGCGGTCGATGTCGATATCGGATCCGTCCTCGAGCCCGGAACGCATCGCGCGGTGGGTGTGGTGTTCGAACCAGCGCCGCACATCACCGGAGACGGCGGTGATCGGGGAGTTGCGGGTGGGCAGCTTGCGTTCCAGCACGGCGACATGGTCGGGCAGGAAGGCACCGGTCCAGCGGTTCCACTCCGGGTAGGGGATACCGGCGCGCTGGTCGGCCCTGACCTCGACGTCGTCGTCCTCCGGTCGGCTCGGCGGCGGCAGGTTCGCGTTGCGCGCACCGCCGTCCCCGCCGACCGGGACCGTCGGCGGGCGGTAGGAGTCGCTGCGCGCCGACGTCCACGGCATCCGGGCGTACACCCGGCGCACGGCCGAGGCCAGGGCGCCGCGTCCGGCCGCACCCGACGGCAGCGCGCCGAGCAACGGGTACGTCGCGAGGACCCGCCTGGTCCTGGCCAGTGCGAGAGCCCGATCGAGCATCCGGCCACCGTCGAGATCGTCCTCGTGGAGCTCGAGATCGGTCAGCGCCCTGCGCAATTCGGGGAGCAGGCCAGGCAAGCGGGCACCGACCCAGGCGGCGGCCACACCACCTTCGATCAATGACAGCGCCGCCCGCTGCCGCGGTGACAGCTCGTGCAGCGCGTACTCGGCGATGCGGTCCTTGGACGGCGAACACTGCAGTGCGACACCACAGGTCAGGGTCGTGCGAGTCCAGTCGGCGTCGATCGGCGGGTACGGGACGTGCACGATGCGACGTCCCGTGCTCAGACCGAATCCCCGGTGTTCGCCGGTCATCAGACGCGCGTCGGTGCGCCGGCGTTCGGAGAAGGCCACCGCGGTCACCGCGCAGCTGCGTTCGATCGCGGATGCCCGTGCGGTATCCATCGGTCAGTCGCTCGCGACGGCGGTGCGATCGGTGGCGAAATCGACGGTCGCGAAGTTGACGGTGGCCAGTGCCGCGAGGCTGTCGTCGGGCCCGCCGTACACCTCGACCTGCACGACGATCGAGCGCTTACCCGCGTGCACGACCGTGCACTGTGTGCGCGCCGCGCCGTCGGTGACCGGACGGAAGTAGCGCACGTTCAGGTCCGAGGTGACCACGCCGGCGTTCGGTGGCCGGTGCTCGAGCGCGACCGTGCCCGCGGCGATGTCGACCAGGGTGGCGATCAGGCCGCCCTGCAGGCCCCCGGAGGTGTTGACCACATGGGGCGCGACGGGCAGTTCCCAGTTCGGTGTGCCCTGGCTGTCGGTGCTCTTGCGGAAGCCGATGTGGTCGAGCAGCCCGCTGATGTGTCGAAGGGTTGTCATCATGGCGTTCACTCCTGTCGGGTGCCGGTGCCGGCGAAATGCGCGCGGACCGCGGACAGATCCGGCTTGCCCGACGGGGTACGGGGGATGGCGTCGACGAGCGCGATATCGGTGGGAATCTCGTAGCGGGCCAACCGGGTTCGCAGATGGTCGAGCAGGTCGGTGATCTCGGTCCGGCGATCGGGGCGCAATTCGACCATCGCGACCGGGGTCTCGCCGAGGCGGTGATCGGGCCGGGCGACGACGGCCGCGCCGCGCACCGCCGGATGCGCCTCGATGGCCGCGCGCACCTCGTCGGGCATGATCTTGAATCCGCCGCGGATGATGGCCTGATCGGCACGTCCCAGGATCCACAGGAAGCCGTCGGCGTCGATGCGGGCGAGGTCGGTGGTGCGGATCCAGTCCGTCCCGGCCCCCAGCTGACCGGGTATCACCTCGAGCAGTCCCTGGCGGTCCGTGCCGAGTTCGGTGCCGTCGTCGGCGACCACCCGCAGGAGGGCGCCACCGCTGGCCCGTCCGACGCTGCCGCGTTTGGCCTGCCAGAACTGCCGATGGTCGGCCAGCGTCCATCCCGCGACCCCGCCGCCGAATTCGGTGGCGGCATACGAGGTCAGGACCGGGATGCCGAACTTCTCCTGGAAGGCGTCGGCGTCGGCGGCCGACAGGGGAGCGGTGCCGGAGGTGACTGCCCGGACACCGGCGAGATCATCGGCGGTGAGATCGGAGTGCAGCACCATGCGCAACGCGGCGGGCACCAGCGACACCGCGCCGGGCCGGTGTTCGCGCACGACGGCGGCCCAGCGGTCCAGCTCGAAACGCGGCAGGAAGACGAACGGCCGTGCGGTGAGCACGCATTGCAGGATCCGGAACACGCCGCCGATGTGCACCAGCGGGGCATTGACGATCGCGACACCGGTGCGCGGCGCGGTGGGTACCGGATGGCGATCGGGGTCGGCCCCCAGCACGCTGCGCCACAACATGTCGTAGGTCAGGTCGACGCGCTTGGGTGGGCCGGTCGTGCCGCTGGTCAGCATGCGGACCGCGGTCACCGAGTTAGTCGCCGACGCAACGGATTTCGTCCGCACTCGCCCCGGCTGTCCGTCCAAGCCGTCCACGGCCAGCGTCGTGGCGCCGGGGTCGACCAGGGCGGTGAGATCGTCGGTGTTGCCGATCACCAGCGGCAGATCCAAGGCGGTGATGTCGTCGCGGATTCGGTCGTCACCGCGGGCGGGGTTGATCACGACCACCGTGCCTCCCGCGAGCAGGACACCGAGGAACGCGGCCACGTGTTCGGGGCGGTTGCGCAGCAGGATGCCCACCGGCTGTGCCCGCGGTACGTGGTCGGCGGTGCAGTGTGTCGCGGTGGCGAGTTCGCCCCAGGTGAACCAGGTTTCGTCGAACTCGATCGCCCTGGCGTCGGGTGCGAGGTCGAGGATCTGCCGGATCCGGGTGCTCAGCGGGTGGTCGGGCGGCTGGGTCATCAGCGGATCCTCGGTTCGATCGGGGTGGCGGGCCCGCTGTCGCGGGCGGCCGCCAGTTCCGCCGTGGCGATCGGATTGCCGAGGCGGGTGTAGACGAGACCGTGCTCCATCGCGGCCCGGTAGGGCTTGTCCAGGGATTCCCAGATCGCGCGCACCGTGCCTTGGGTAGCGGTCGGCGGTTTGGCCGCGATTCCGGCGGCGATGGCATGTGCGCGCTCCCAGAGCTGTTCGCGGGCAACGATTTCCGAAACCAGACCGATCCGCAGCGCGGTGCCGGCGCAGACCCGCTCGTCATTTCCCATCAGCGCGATGCGCAGGGTCTCGCCGAGACCGACGCGGCGCATGAGCCCGATCGGTTCCAGCGCGCAGACCAGCCCCGCCGAGACATGGGAGTCGAAGAAGGTGGCTTCCTCCGAACAGATCACCACATCGGCTTCGTTGACGAAGTAGAACGCGCCCGCCGTGCACATCCCCTGCACGGCGCACACCACCGGCTTCCACATCTTCTGCCATTTCGGGCTCAGCGCCTCGCCGGGATCCTCGTGGTGCCAGATCCCCTCCGGCTGGCCGTAGGGCACCTTGATGTCGAGGCCCGCGGAAAAGGCGCGCGTGCCTGCCGCGCGCAGGACGACGGCGTTCACCGAGTCGTCCAGGCGAATCCGCCGCCAGACCTCGCGCATCTCCTCGCACATGGTGCGGTCGAAGGCGTTGAGCCGGTCCGGGCGGTTGAGCGTCACCGTCGCGACCCGGTCGCGCTCGTCGACCTCGAACAGCACGGTGGAATAGGGGGTGCTCATCGGCACTGCCAGATCGGGTCGCGCTTCTCGACGAAGGCCTGCGGCCCCTCGAGAGCGTCCTCGGTGCGGGTGACCCGCTCCCGGAAGGATTCGGCGAGCATCTCGGCCTCGTGCAGCGGCACGTCCAGGCCCTTGAGGATGGCCAGTCTCGTACCGCGAACGGCAAGGGGCGCATTGGAATTGACGATCTCGGCGATCTCGCGCGCGCGTTCGAGGAGACGGTCGTGCTCGACCACCTCGGTGATCATGCCGAGTTCGTAGGCCCGCTGGGCGCTCATCCGTTCGTGTTTGCCCATCAGCGCCATCCGCAGCGCGACGGTCCGGGGCAGCACCCTGGCCAGGCGGACCACCTCGCGCCCGGCGACCAGCCCGATACTGACGTGCGGATCGAAGAAGGTCGCCCGATCCGAGGCGATGACGATGTCGCCGGTGGTCACCCAGTCCAGCCCAGCCCCGCAGCACAATCCGTTGACCGCGACGATGATCGGCTTGGTCATGGTGCGAAACGGCGGCGTGCCCTCCTGCGGCGCCTCCCACTGCTCGTAGGTCGACAGGTAGGGCCGCTCGCTGACCACCTTGCCGTCGCCCGGGATCTCGGTGACATCGGCGCCCGTGCAGAACGCGCGGCCGGTCCCGGTGACGATCAGCAGCCACACCTTGTCGTCGTGCTCGGCCTCGTCGTAGGCGTCCCGGAGCTCGGTGATCATGTGCGGGCTCAGCGCGTTGAGGGCGTGTGGGCGGTCGAGCGTGATGGTGGCCGTGTGCCCGTCGACCTCGTAGCCGATGGTGTCGAACGGCATGCTTGCCTCCTGGAGACGGGGGTAGTGAAATATACTGTTGCATGTACAGTAGACAATACCGTCAGCCCTCCGCCAGAGTGGCCGCGATGCCCCGAGAAGAAAAGAGCTGCGATGGCCGAGCCCGCCGCCGTGCCACCGGACACGGCGCGCACCGACAGCGCGCCGACGGGCCGCTTCGGTGCGGAACCTCTCGCCCAGACCGCCGCCGCCGCCGCGGCCGTGCGCCGCGTCGTCGGCCTGCTGCTCGCGCTCGAGCATCCGCACCCGGCCGTCGACGCGATGCTGTCCGAGTTGTCGGGATGGGAACGCGAACTCGCCGCCGCGGTGCCGCCCGATCCGGCGCCGCGATTCGCCGGCGACCCCACGGACCGTCGGGTGTACCTGAACCACGCCTTCGACATCGGCGCGTTCAATCCCTGCTTCCCCGAGTACGTCTTCGACCACCTCGACACCGCGACAGCGCGGGGCCGCATCACCTTTCCTCTCGTCCACGAGGGGCCGCCCGGCCTCGTGCACGGTGGTTTCCTCGGTGTCTTCTTCGACGCCGTGGTCCAGCATCACAGCTGTGCGTCCGGGGTGGCGGGCAAGACGCGATCGATGGAGGTCACCTATCGCAGGCCGACCCCGATCCTCACCGAACTCGACTTCGACATCGTGCGTGTGCTGAGCGACCGCGAGATCGAATCGACCGCCCGCATCCTGCGCGACGGGCAGCTGCTGTGCTCGGCGGTCGTGCGCACCGTCGCCGTGCCCATCGACGGCTTGCCCACGGCGCGATTCGGGCCCCGAACCAGCCGTCCCTGACGGCCGCTGCCGATTACCCCAAAAACCCAGGAAGAGATAGCCGATGACCGTGTCCCCTGCCACCGACGGCCGTGTGCTCTACGAGCTCGATCCGGACCGCCGGATCGCCACCATCACCCTGAACAACCCGGCCCAGCGCAACTCCTACGACGCCGCGATGCGTGACGACATCGCCCGCTGCCTGGACCGGGTGGCCGACGACGACGACATCACCGTGGTGCTGCTGCGCGGCGCGGAGCAGGTGTTCAGCACCGGCGCCGATATGAACAACGCCTACGGCTGGTACGGCGAGCGCGCCGCCACGAACGGTGAGCGCACGGCACCGCGCAGGCCCAGTCAGCGCAGGCGGCTGACCGTGGACCGCAAGTCCTTCGGCTTCTACCACGAGTTCCTTGGCTTTCCGAAGGTCACCGTCGGCGAGATCAGCGGGTACGCGCTCGGCGGCGGGTTCGAGATGGCCCTGATGACCGACATCTCGGTGATCGCCCGCGACACCCGGATCGGCATGCCCGCGGCCCGGTTCCTCGGCCCGGCGCTGGGCAGCCTGCACATGTTCTTTCATCGGCTGGGCCCGGTGCTGGCCCGCCGACTGCTGTTGACCGGGGACATCGTCGAGGCGGCGAGTGTGGAGCATCTCGGGGTGTTCACCGAGACCTGTGATCCCGCCGCGGTGACCGCGCGAGCGCGCTACTGGGCGGAGAAAGCCGCGAAGATGCCCGCCGACGGCGTCGTCATCGCCAAGGAGGCGTTCCGGATGGTCGAGCAGAGCCAGGCGTATCAGGGGGAAGAGGTCGCCAGCTACTTCTTCCACGCCTTCGGTACCAACCTGCAGTTCGCCCCTGGCGAGTTCAACTTCGTCAAGACCCGCGCCGAGCACGGCACGAAGGAAGCATTCCGCTTGCGCGACGCGCACTTCCAC
>NZ_JBHXAY010000167.1:0-9663 GCF_042728775.1 Nocardia sp. NPDC060259 | reverse complement strand
GCCCCGATTCCGGAGCGGCGGCGCTGTCGTTTTCCGATCAGGCCAGGGCGGCCAGCGCGGGGATGAGCTGGGTGAGGGCCCGGCCGCGGTGGGAGACCGCGTCCTTTTCGGCCGGGGTCAGCTCGGCGGCGCTGCCGGTGCCGCCGTCGGGGCGGAACAGCGGGTCGTAGCCGAAGCCGGCGTCGCCCGCGGGTTCGCGGGCGATGGTGCCGCGCCATTCGCCGCGAACCACGGTGGTCGTGCCGTCGGGCAGGACCAGGGCGCAGGTGGAGACGAAGGCGGCGCCGCGCCGTTCGTCGGGTACGTCACCGAGCTGGCCGAGCAGCAACGCGTTGTTGGCGGCATCGTCACCGTGGCGGCCCGACCAGCGCGCCGAGAGCACACCGGGCATGCCGTTGAGCGCGTCCACCTCGATCCCGGAATCGTCCGCCACACACGGCAATCCGGTGGCGACGGCACCGTCACGGGCCTTGGCGATCGCGTTCTCCTCGAAGGTGGCCCCGGTCTCGGGCGCCTCCTCGTACGGCGGCACGTCGGCCAGGCTGACCAGATCGATCCCCGCCACGCCCGCCTCGTCGAGGATCCGGCGCAATTCCTTCAGCTTCTTGGCATTCCGGCTGGCGACCAGCACACGCACGGCCACGGCTACTTCTTCGCGGCGGGCTCGGGCAGCGCGCCCGGGTAGGGCAGCGCCAGCGCCTCTTTCTGGACCGCGAACAGCTGCTCGCAGCCGGCCAGTGCCGAGTCGAGCAGCTTGTCCAGGGTCGAGCGCGGGAAGGTCGCGCCCTCGCCGGTGCCCTGGATCTCGACCAGGGTGCCGGTGTCGGTGGCGACCACGTTCATGTCGACCTCGGCGCGCGAATCCTCCTCGTAGGGCAGGTCGAGGCGCACCCGGCCGTCGACCACGCCGACGCTCACCGCGGCGATCATGCACGAGATCGGCTGCGGGTCGGCCAGTTTGCCCGCGGCGGCCAGGTAGGTCACCGCGTCCGAGAGCGCCACGTACGCGCCGGTGATCGCGGCGGTGCGGGTGCCGCCGTCGGCCTGCAGCACGTCGCAGTCCAGCGCGATGGTGTTCTCGCCGAGGGCGGCCAGGTCGATGCAGGCGCGCAGCGAACGGCCGATCAGCCTGCTGATCTCCTGGGTGCGCCCGCCGACCTTGCCCTTCACCGACTCACGCCCGCTGCGGGTGTGGGTGGCGGCGGGCAGCATCGCGTATTCCGCGGTGAGCCAGCCGAGCCCGGAATCCCGGCGCCACGGCGGCACACCCTCGGTGACGCTGGCCGTGCACATCACCCTGGTCTGCCCGAACTCGACCAGCACCGATCCCGCCGGATGCGTGGTGAAGCCACGGGTGATCCTTACCTCGCGGAGTTCGTCATCCGCCCTGCCATCGGCTCGTCTCGACACGAGGAGAGTGTATTGGCCGACGCGAGATCCGGGGGTGCGGGGTGCTAGAGGTCGAAGGTTTCGCCCGGAGACACCGCGTGGACCGGCCCGGAGAAGGCGGCCTTGGCCTCGGCGATCACATCCTCGCGCGAGGTCCACGGGGGAATGTGGGTGAGCAGGAGTTCCTTGGCGCCCGCGCGGGTGGCGATCTCGCCCGCCTCGGTGCCCGAAAGGTGAATGCCGGGTGGGCGATTGGCCGGATCGTGGGTCCACGAGGCTTCCGCCATGAGCACGTCGGCGCCCTGCGCCAGGTCGACGACGGCGTCGCACATGGCGGTGTCGCCGGTGTAGACGAAGACGCGGCCGTCGGCGGCGGTGATCCGCAGGCCGTAGGACTCCGGCGGGTGGTACATCCGGCGGGCTTCGACCGTGTGGCCGGGACCGAGCGGCACGGGGACGTTCTCGACCCAGGCCTGCGAGTCGATGACATCGGACCAGTCGTCGGTCTCGCCGCCGATCTCGGCGGAGGCGTTGCCGATGCGCAGCGCGGCGTCGGAGGGTCCGCGCACCAGCGCCTGACCCTGCGGCGGGTTCGGGTGGTAGCGGCGCCACACCAGCAGCGCGGGCAGATCGAGGCAGTGATCGGCGTGCAGATGGGTGAGGAAGATGTCGACGTCACCCGGGTTCATGTACTTCTGCAGCGCCCCGAAGACACCGGGACCGAAGTCGATGACGGTGGGCCTCATATCAGGGCCGGTCAGCAGATAGCCCGACGCGGGGGCGTCCGGGCCGGACACGCTGCCCGAGCACCCGAGGACGGTAAGGCGCATGCCCCCATGCTGCCACGACGTGCTGGTGCTCAATGCAGGATCCCCCCATTTTCCAGACTGGATCCCCGGCTACCGCGTAGGTACTGCGCGGACGGCCGATGCTCCACGGCGGCGTCGACGTTCATCACCAGAGAGTACCCAGCCCGCCAGGACTCCACCCACCGCCCCGAAAAGATGTCCCTGCCAAGAAATTAGGGGGTCGCTGGGCAGCACGCCCCACAGCATGGAGCCGTACAGCAGGAAGATCACCACGCCGAGCACGATCTGCCCCACATTGCGGGCGAACCACCCACGGCAGATCAGATAGGTCAGCCAGCCGAACACCAGCGACGACGCGCCGACGTGCACGCTGCCCGACGAGCCGGTCAGCCAGGTGCCGACACCGGCGACCACCCAGATGATCCCCGTGGCCGCGATGCCGCGCCCGATCCCGGAGAGCAGGACCAGGAAACCGAGGATGAGCAGCGGCAGGGTATTGGCCATCAGGTGGTCCCAGCCGCCGTGCAGCAGCGGCGCCCAGAGGATGCCGTCGAGCCCGTCGGCCGCGCGCGGCTCGATGCCGCCCGCGTCCAGCTGACCCGGCGCACCGGCGGGACGATCGTGCGAGAGCACCGCGTCGATGCCCTCGATCAGATACAGCGCGCCGACGAACCCGAGGATCACCACCGCGGCCCTCGCCCACACCCTGGTGCCCGCCCGCTTGGCCGGCGTTCCCGCCCCGGTCCGCCCCCGCAACCCGGCGATCCGATCCGGATCGAACGAGGCTCCGATTCCACCCACCGACATCGCCTCCGCTCAGGCAGGGCCGTCGCTCAGCCCACTCCCCACAGAGTACCGAGCCGTCAGGCCCAGAGCTGCCCGTCGAGCTTCTCCTCGGCCTCGTCCAGGGTGCCGTCGTAGGCGCCGGTGGACAGGTACTTCCAGCCGCCGTCGGCGACGACGAACGCGATATCGGCGCGCTTGCCCGCCTTCTGCGCCTTCTTCGCCACGCCGAGCGCGGCATGCAGAATCGCACCGGTGGAGATGCCGGCGAAGATGCCCTCCTCGCCGACGAGCTCGCGGGTGCGCTTCACCGCGTCGTACGGCCCGACGGAGAACCGGGTGGTCAGCACCGTCTCGTCGTACAGCTCGGGGATGAATCCCTCGTCGATGTTGCGCAGGCCGTACACCAGCTCGCCGTAGCGGGGCTCCGCGGCGACGATCTCGATGCCCGGCACGTTCTCGCGCAGGAACCGCCCGGTGCCCATCAGCGTCCCGGTGGTCCCGAGCCCGGCCACGAAGTGCGTGATCTCCGGCAGGTCGGCCAGCAGTTCGGGTCCGGTCGTCTCGTAGTGCGCGAGCGCGTTGGCCGGGTTGCCGTACTGGTAGAGCATTACCCAGTCGGGGTTCTGCGCGGCGATCTCCTTGGCCATGGCCACGGCCTGATTCGACCCACCGGCGGCGGGCGAGTCGATGATCTCGGCGCCGAACATGGTGAGCAGCTGACGCCGTTCCACCGAGGTGTTCTCCGGCATCACGCAGACGATCCGGTAGCCCTTGAGCTTGGCCGCCATGGCCAGCGAGATCCCGGTGTTGCCGCTGGTCGGCTCCAGAATGGTGCAGCCGGGCGTGAGCAGCCCGTCGGCCTCGGCCTGCTCGATCATCCGCAGCGCGGGCCGGTCCTTGATCGACCCGGTCGGGTTGCGGTCCTCGAGCTTGGCCCACAGGCGGACATGGTTGTCGCCGTCCCACTGCGGTGACAGCGTCTTCAACCCGACGAGCGGGGTGTTGCCGAGCGTCGCGATGAGCGATTCGTAGCGGGCCACGATGTCAGCGCGCGCCGCCGGCGACCGCCGGCAGGATGGTGACCGACGCGCCAGCGGGCACCTCGGCCTCGAGTCCACCGGCGAAGCGCACGTCCTCGTCGTCGACGTAGATGTTGACGTAGCGGTTGAGCTTGCCGTCCTTGAGCAGCCGCTCGGCCAGGCCGGGGTGGCTGGCGTCGAGGTTCTCGATCAGCGCCGACAGCGTCGAGCCCTCGCCCTGGACGCGCTTCTCGCCTCCGGTGAGACCTCGCATGATGGTCGGAATGGACACGGTTACCGGCATGAGGACTCCTCGGGTGTGACTTGGTTCGGTGGGTTCAGGCGTCGTAGGAATCGACGATCCGCACGGGTTCTTCGGTGACCTCGCCGTCGACGATGCGGTAGCTGCGCAGTTCGTGCTGCTCCGGGTCGCGGGTGGAGATCAGCACGTAGTGCGCGAACGGCTCGGAGGCGTAGGAGATGTCGGTGCGGCTCGGGTAGGCCTCGGTGGCGGTGTGCGAGTGGTAGATGACGACGGGGGTCTCGTCGGCGTCGTCCATCGCGCGCCAGACCTTGAGCTGCTCACCGGAATCGAACCGGTAGAAGGTGGGCGAGCGTTCGGCGTTGACCATGGCGACGAAGCGCTCCGGCCGGTCGCTGCCCTCGGGTCCCGCGATGATGCCGCAGGCCTCGTCGGGGTGGTCGGCGCGCGCGTGCGCGACCATCTCGTCAACGAGATCGGCCCTGATCACCAGCACTTCCTCGACCCTTTCCACATCTTTACCGCGTGCTGTCGAGCACCACCTCGACAACCACCCACCCTATTCGGGTATTCCTCGCGGCGCGCACACCGGTCCCCACCAGCGCATCAGCGCGGGAACAGATCGCGATAGGCCGGGATTCCGGCGATCGAGGTCGCGCTGAGCACGGCGTCGACGACGGCCCGTTCGACGACCACCGCGGCGGCCGTGCACAGCTGGTCGAGCAGCAGCAGGTCGCCGGGGAACGCGCCGGGCAGCGGCACCGGCGGCACCGCGATCGCGCCGGTGGACAGCGCGAACAGGGTGTCGCCGTCGAGCGGGGAATGCACGGGGCGGATCGCGCGGGCCAGCCCGTCGTGGGCGGTGGCCGCGAGCCTGCGGCAGGCGATCGGGTCGAGCGCGGCATCGGTCGCGACGACGCCGATCGTGGTGTTGAGCACGATGCTCTTCACCGGCAGCGCGTTGAGCGCGGCGATCTCGGCCTCGGTACCCGGCCGCAGCCCGAAGAACTCGGGGCCGTCGGTGCCAGCACCCCACAGCAGACCGGTGCGCGGATCGACCACCGAGCCGACGGGATTGGCGACGATCACCGCCCCGACGGTGACACCCGCGCCCGGCCCGTCGGCGAGAACCACACTCGCCGAACCGATTCCGCCCTTGAGCGCACCGGCGCGCGCGCCGACGCCCGCACCCGCGGTGCCGCGCGCGAAGTCGGCCGAGGCAGCCTCCGCCGCCCGGAAACCGAAGTCGGCGTCGGGCCTGATGTCCCACGCCCCGACCGGCAGATCGAAGATCACCGCGGCGGGCACGATCGGCACCACCCGGCTCGGGTCGGTCGGGTCCATCGGGATGCCCTCGCCGTGTTCCTCCGACCAGCGCATCACGCCGTCGGCGGCGGCCAGACCGTACGCGCTGCCGCCGGTGAGCAGCACCGAGTGCAGCTGACGGACCGTGTTGGCCGGATCGAGCAGGTCGGTTTCCCTGGTGCCAGGCCCGCCGCCGCGCACATCCACCGAGGCGGTCGCGCCGCCGGGGACCCGCACGACGGTGCAGCCGGTCGCGGCGCCCGTGCCGAGGGTGACGTCGTCATCGAGCACCTGGTGGTGGCCGACCAGCACGCCTGCCACATCGGTGATCGCGTTGCGTGGACCGGGTGCGCTGCGCATCCGTCGACCCTAGACGCGGGTGGTTCAGGGGGCGAGCGCCTGCAGCAGCGAGTCCTGCATCCAGGTCAGCCAGTGGTAGACGTCCAGATGCGGCGCGCGCGGATCACTCGGATCGAACTGTTCGGGCGTGTCGTCATCGATGTCGAGCAGGGTGCCCAGCGCCAGCCGGACGTCGGTGAGCGCGGCCAGCCAGCCGTCGGCCTGTTCGGGGGTGAGCACGATCTTGCCGCCCGCCTCGGGACAGCTGTCGAGCACGATCCTGCCCGCGGCCAGTTTCGCGTCGATGATCTCCGGCTCGTGCAGGCTGCGCAGGGCGGCGTTGAGGTCGGCGCGCTTGGCGTCGGGGGAACCGGGCTCGGCGCGGTGGAAATCGGGCAGCAGGCGCAGCAGCTGCGGATCGTCGGGCGGGGTCGAGTTACCGGTGCGCAGGCCGGTGAGCGCGGCCAGCTCGTCCTCGGGCGCTTCCGAGGCGCGATCGCTCAGCAGCCCGGACACGGCGCCGATCAGGGAGCGCAGAACGGTGGCCTCGTGCTCGTCCATCTCGGATCGAAGCTTCAGGCCACTCAGCGAGTTCTTCCTGCTCCACTTGCGCACAGGGTTACGGTACTCAGTCGTCGCGCTGCATGGTTGCCCAGAGCCCCGCGGCGTGGAGTCGGCGCACGTCCTGTTCCATTTTGTCCCGTGATCCGGAGGACACGACCGCCTTTCCTTCGTTGTGCACCTGCATCATCAACTCGGTCGCCTTGGCTTTGCTGTAGCCGAACAGCTTCTGGAAGATGTAGGTGACGTAGTGCATGAGGTTCACCGGGTCGTCCCAGACGACGGTGACCCATGGTCGGTCCTCGGCCTCGAGGATCTCGGTGTTCTCGACAGCCTCCGGCATCGCCTGCGCCGCTGACAGTGCGGCGTTCACGGCGCCGGTGGCGGCGCCGGCTCGAACGGTATTGCACTCGGCCATAAAACCCAGGGTACGACGAGGCCGCGAAGAAACAACACCCGCGGTGACTACAGTTTCTCGTGTGCAGATCCGTGACGAGTTCGCCAGCACCGCGCTGCTGACCGATCAGTACGAGCTGACCATGCTGGCCGCCGCTCTGGCCGACGGGTCGGCGCATCGCCAATGCACCTTCGAGGTGTTCGCCCGGCGCTTGCCCAACGGCCGCCGCTACGGCGTCGTCGCGGGCACCGGCCGGTTGCTCGACGCGCTGACCCACTTCCGCTTCGGTGACGCCGAGCTCGCGGTGGTCGCGAAATTCCTCGCCCCCGCCACCGTGGAGTGGTTGCGGGAATATCGCTTCACCGGCGACATCGACGGCTATGCCGAGGGTGAGCTGTATTTCCCCGGTTCGCCGATCCTGACCGTGCGCGGCAGTTTCGCCGAATGCGTGCTGCTCGAGACGCTGGCCCTGTCGGTCCTCAACCACGACAGCGCGATCGCCTCGGCGGCCGCGCGCATGGTCAGTGCCGCGGCGGGCAGGCGGATGATCGAGATGGGTTCGCGGCGCGCCCACGAACTGGCAGCGCCGTCGAGTTCCCGGGCCGCCTACCTGGCCGGTTTCGACGCCACCTCCAATCTGGAGGCCGTGCGCGGCTTCGGCGTGCCGGGCGCAGGCACCAGCGCGCACGCGTTCACGCTGCTGCACAGCGGCGCCGACGGTGAGCACGAGGCGGCCGCCTTCCGCAGCCAGATCGACGCGCTCGGCGTCGGGACCACCCTGCTCGTCGACACCTTCGACATCACCAGGGGCGTCGCGACGGCGATCGAGGTGGCGGGTCCCGAGCTGGGCGGCGTGCGGATCGACTCCGGTGACCTCGGCGTGCTGGCCAGGCAGGTCCGCGACCAGCTCGACGGGCTCGGCGCCACCGGCACCCGCATCGTCGTCTCCGGCGACCTGGACGAATACGCGATCGCGGCCCTGCGCGCCGAACCGGTCGACGTGTACGGCGTCGGCACCGCGGTGGTCACCGGTTCCGGCGCGCCGACCGCGGGCATGGTCTACAAGCTGGTCGAGGTCGACGGCATTCCGGTCGCCAAGCGCAGCAGCCACAAGCAGTCGCGCGGCGGCACCAAGAAGGCCGTGCGGCTGGCCCGCGCGACCGGCACGATCGTCGAGGAGATCGTGTATCCCGCCGCCGGAGAAGCACCGGCCACCAACGGTTTCCAGGTGCGCGAGCTGCAGGTGCCGCTGGTCCGCAAGGGCGCGGTGGTCGACGGGGTGGCGACGCTGGCGCAGAGCAGGGAGCTGGTCGCGCGCGGGCTGGTCAGCCTGCCGTGGGAGGGGCTCAAGCTCTCGGCGGGCGAGCCCGCGGTGCCGACCACGTTCCTGGGCTGATCGAGTGGCCGACCCAGCGCGGGCGGCGGAGAATTAGGTCCGGCAGAGCCCTGCGGCGAAGGTGGAGGACGGCATGGCACGCGGCCTGGTGATCGTGGACGTGCAGAACGACTTCTGTGAGGGCGGTTCGCTCGCCGTCACCGGTGGCGCCGCGGTGGCGGCGGCGATCAGCGCGTTCCTGGCGGGCAACCACTACGACGCCGTGGTCGCGACCAGGGATTATCACGTCGATCCCGGTCCGCACTTCTCGGCGGAGCCCGACTACGTCGACACCTGGCCACCGCACTGCCGGGTCGGAACGCAGGGCGCCGACTTCCACCCGGCGCTCGACACCGGCCCGATCGAGGAGGTCTTCTCCAAGGGCGACTATTCCGCGGCGTACTCCGGCTTCGAAGGCACGTCGGCCGACGGCACCACGCTGGCCGACTGGCTGCGCGCCCGGTCCATCGAGGCCGTCGACGTCGTCGGCATCGCCACCGACCACTGCGTCCGCGCCACCGCCCTGGATGCCAGGTCCGAAGGCTTCGACACCCGCATCCTGCTCGACCTCACCGCCGGCGTCGCGCCGGAGACCGTCGCCTCTGCCATGACGAAACTGCGCGCGGCGGGCGTCGACCTGGTCGGCGAGCTGCCCGCCTAACCCAACCCGCGCGGGCTTCGACCCAACTGGCGAGCTGCCCGTTCGGCCACCCGCGACCGACGTCGACCCGGCCGGCGAGCTGCCGCCCGACCACCCGCGGCCGGCACGGACCGCGCGGCTAGCCTGCACGCATGGACTACCGATTCCCGGCGCAGGCGCGCGACAGGCTGACGACGGCGCTGGCCGAGATCGACTCCATCCACGACGCCGCCGACATCGTCTTCTGGTCCAACCCCGTCACCCATGAGTTGCAGCGGCGCGGCATCGGCGCCTTCGCCGAACTCCCGCCCGCCTTCGCCCACCTGCTGGCCCTGTCGAGCCTGCACACCAGCGTCCTGGACGCGGGTTTCGGCAGCTACCTGCGCACCCGCCGCAGCGAACTCCCTTGGGCCACACGCGGTTTGCGCGCCGCAGGCATGCCGCGACTGGCCGCGGCCGCGGTACTGGCAGCCCGCGACGCCTCCGCCAGCTCCGCCGACGACGATCTGGACCGCTTCTTCGACGACGAGCACCAGACCATCGCCAACCCCGGCCAGATCCGCCGCCCGGACGGCGCCCGCGCCGACGACCCCGACGAGATCTACGACATCAACGAACCCGCCGACTTCGAGCAGCGCGTCCTCGACTACATCCGCGCCAACATCGACGACTTCGTCCGCGAGTCCTGAGCGGGCAGCAAACCCGGCCCCGCGCACCCGACCTCGAGGAGGGTCCGCCGCGCAGCGGCGGTTCGCGGCCGGGACACAAGGGGCCGCGAACT
>NZ_JBHXAY010000166.1:0-9689 GCF_042728775.1 Nocardia sp. NPDC060259 | reverse complement strand
GTTCTTACTCGGCGCCGATGATGAAGGCTTCGAGCTGGGTGCGGGCGACGTCGTCGGCGATCTGCTCCGGCGGGGACTTCATCAGGTAGGCCGAGGCCGGGATGACGGGTCCGCCGATGCCGCGGTCCTTGGCGATCTTGGCCGCGCGGACGGCGTCGATGATGATGCCCGCCGAGTTCGGCGAGTCCCACACCTCGAGCTTGTACTCCAGGTTCAGCGGGGCGTCACCGAAGGCACGGCCCTCGAGACGGACGTAGGCCCACTTGCGGTCGTCGAGCCACTCCACGTAGTCCGAGGGACCGATGTGGACGTTGCGGTCATGGACCTTGCCCGCGAGCGAACCGGTGAGGTTCGACGTCACGGCCTGGGTCTTGGAGACCTTCTTCGACTCCAGCCGATCACGCTCGAGCATGTTCTTGAAGTCCATGTTGCCGCCGACATTGAGCTGGTAGGTGCGGTCGAGCACCACGCCGCGGTCCTCGAACAGCTTGGCCATCACGCGGTGGGTGATGGTCGCGCCGACCTGGGACTTGATGTCGTCACCGACGATCGGAACGCCGGCGTCGACGAACTTCTGCGCCCAGACCGGGTCGGAGGCGATGAACACCGGCAGCGCGTTGACAAAGGCGACATTCGCGTCGATGGCGCACTGCGCGTAGAACTTGTCGGCCTCTTCCGAGCCGACGGGCAGGTAGGAGACCAGGACGTCGACCTGGGCGTCCTTGAGCGCCTTCACGACGTCGACCGCCGGGGCCTCGGACTGCTCGATGGTCAGCGCGTAGTACTTGCCGATGCCGTCGAGGGTCGGGCCCCGCTGGACCGTGACGTCGGTGGGCGGCACGTCGGAGATCTTGATCGTGTTGTTCTCGCTGGCGAAGATCGCCTCGGCCAGGTCGAAGCCGACCTTCTTGGCGTCGACGTCGAACGCGGCGACGAACTTCACGTCCTTGACGTGATAGGGACCGAACTTGACGTGCATGAGGCCGGGAACCGTGGAGTTCTCATCGGCATCCTTGTAGTACTGCACGCCCTGCACCAGCGACGATGCGCAGTTGCCCACACCGACGATCGCGACGCGAACCTCGCCGGACCCAACCTTGTTGACATCACTCATGGCCGCTCTTTCCCTCTTTCTGTGGTGCCGCCTTCGTCGATTGCTCCGCCGCAATCAACTCGTTGAGCCAGCGCACTTCGCGCTCGCTTGATTCCAATCCGAGCTGGTGGAGCTGACGGGTGTAGCGATCCAGCGAGCCGCTGGCCTTCTTGATCGCTTCCCGCAGTCCCTCTCGGCGCTCCTCGACCTGACGCCGCCGGCCCTCCAGGATCCGCATCCTCGCCTCGGCGGGGGTGCGGCTGAAGAAGGCCAGGTGAACGCCGAAGCCGTCATCGGTGTAGTTCTGCGGACCGGTGTCGGCGAGGAGTTCGTTGAACCGTTCCCGCCCGACCGGCGTGAGCCGGTAGACGCGGCGCGCACGGCGCGCGATCGCGCCCTCCGGAAGCTCCTCCGCGATCAGCCCGTCGGCCTGCATTCTGCGCAGCGTCGGGTAGAGCGAACCGTAGGAGAAGGCCCGGAACGCTCCGAGCAGGCCCGTCAGCCGCTTACGCAGCTCGTAACCGTGCATGGGCGCGTCGAGGAGCAGGCCGAGAATCGCCAATTCGAGCACTTGCCGACCTCACTCCCTGACTATGTCGGCCTGACAGACCGAACGGACCTAACCGATGGATGCGACTTCCAACTATATCGGAGCGATACATCAGCTGGCTAGGCGCGGGCGATTCCCGTGACTGGGCGTGACGCTCATCCGCTGGCCGGTGGCGATCTGGGCGGCCGAACACACAACAGGCCGCCCGGAACATGCCCGGACGGCCTGTTTCGCGCTCTCTACATCAGCCGAGGTAGGGCGCGGGTCTATGCGCTAGGAGGGGCATTGTGGGCTGGGCAGTCGACCGACTACCCCAACCATGTCCGACCCTCTAGGTGGTGCGCGATTCGCAGCCGCATCGTGTCGTGCATCGGCATCGCGTCGAGGTCGTTGGGGTCGATCCATTCCACTGCGGTGGACTCCTTCGAGACAGCGAGGCGACCGCCGGTCACCGCGGCGTAGAAGGTGATGTTGAACTCCTGGCGGACCTCGCCATCGGCGTAGGCGATGACGTGGGCCGGGTCGGTGTAGATGCCGAGCAGTCCGGTGATCGTCACCTCCAGGCCGGTTTCCTCGCGGGTCTCACGGACCACGCACTGTTCCAGGGTTTCGCCGAGATTCATGGTCCCGCCCGGGAATGACCAGTTGCCCGAGTCGGCCCGACGTTGCAGCAGAATTCGCCCGGCATCGTCAACCACAAGCGCGGAACCGCCGGGCACCAGCGAGTTCGGTTGTGGTGCGGCCGGATCGCGGTAGTAGTCAGTCCTGCGGCCCATAGCGACTCACCGTCCCCCAAATCTGTTCGAACTGGTCGGCGTAGGACTCGAATATGCCGTGCGCCGATAGGCGGCGCAGCAGCAGCGCGGGATGCTGGTATCCACGCGCGCGCACCAAGTACGGAGTAACCAGCATCATGTCGTCGAACCGGAACACCGAGTTGTAGAGATGTGTGCGGTGCAGCCCGACCGTACATCCGGGCGTCGAGGCCAGCGGCCCGAGCATCGAGAGCGCGTTGCGGATGCGACCTGGGAGGGTGCCTTGCATCTGTTCGAGTTGGTCGCGTTCGGCGGCATGGGCGCATTCAGGGTCGGCAAACGCCAGCCGGGCTGTTGCGCCAGCAGTGCATTTCTTGGCAATGATCTCGGCGGCGTTGGGCAGGAGTTCGAACACGAACGGGTAGGCGTAGCCCACGAGGTCGATCTGCTGGGAAGCGTTGAGCAACAGCCCGGTCCACACATCGTTGGGGATGTCGGCACGGTGTGCGTAGGCGGCGAGCACTTCCGATGTTGCCGGACTACCTGCGGCCATGTCGGGCCTGGCTTGCGGCCACAGGCTGTCCTCGGTCTCGCCGAGCGCTTCCGCGACCGCGATCCGGGTCCGCCGGTGCGGAACCCTGCCCGACAACCACCGAGAGACCGTTTTCGCGTCAACGCCGACCGTAGCGGCGAGACCAGCTGAGTCGAGCCCAGCTCGCAGCATCGCCGATTCCAACCGCTGTGCCATGTCCGAACGATACGGGGACGTTTGCAGGACATGTCAGACGTTCCCAGATGTCCACCGAAACGTCCTCGCGACTGTTCCGCCGTCCCGGTCTTCGGCGCGAATCTGTGTGTAGGCCGCGCCGCCGGGTCGACCATGAATCCCCGGCGGCGGGGCAGCCACCGACGAGGGGAGTTCACGATGTGGGGAAAGAAGCCCAACCGTAGCGAGCTGACGGTTGACGCCATTGCTGCGCGGATCGCCGGCGAGGACACCCGCGAAGCCATCGCCCGCGACGACGAGCAGACCGGCCGAACCACGGTGATAGTGCACTCGGCACCGGAGAAGCGATTCACGCTCGACCAAGCGCACCGGATGATGCAGGTACACCGGGGATGCGACCGCACCATCTGCCCGCGCAAGATGGCCGCCGTCAACGTGCTCGTCGGTGCGGGCGTGATGCGGTTGGACCGTCGTGCCGGGTACTGAACTCGACCACGCCCGCCATGCCGTCACCGAGGCGATGCGCGAAGCACACGCCGCCTCGCGCATCGTCGGCGCCCACACACGCCAGGTGGCGGGCTGGCTGCACCGCGAGGACGGATCGTGGGCGCCAGTCGATGACCGCGGCAAGGTCGGGCCCGTGTTCGCCGTCGGCCCGGTCGACGAGGGCCAGGACGACGGCGTGTTCGCCGACGCCGCTGCCACACTCGCCGCAGTCGGTGAGCCCGTCGTTATCGACGTCGACCCGCTCTACACGCCAGCGCTGCAACGACTCCTGGAGGTCGCCGAGCGCATCGCCCGGGACAGCGGCGCCACAACCGTCGACGTCGAGCACGTCGAGCAAGCCATCACCGGACGCCGGCAAGGGGGTGACGAATCGCCCGGCGACCCACCGCAGTAGCGAAACGAGATCCGCCCGCGCGATCATTGACATGTCTGCGCAGCTCAACCGAGAGGGGACACCGTGGTACCCGCGACCGTTTACCGCTGGAAGCCGACCAACGGCACCGGCGTCATCAAGACGGACGACGGCACCTACGTGTGGTTCCACGTCTCCGACCTCGACGGCCTCCGCCACGCGGATGTGCACGAGTCGCTGCCGGTCGACGTCGTGATCGACTGGACCCCACAGGGGAAATTCGAATGTCGAGCACAGCACGTACGTCCATCCTCTTCGCACCCGTCGCTGCACTAGCCGCGGTCCTCGCCGCCACAGCCATAGCAGGCGCACAAAACCCGGTGATCGCATCGTTCACCCCGGCGAACCAGTCCTACACCTACAAGAACGACCACGGCATGTTCACCGGCGACGTTGTCTACGCCGCCGATTCGGGCTTCAGCAACCGCATGTTCTGGAGCATGGTCCTCGATCCGAGCGTGCAGGTGCTCATCACCGGAAACACGATGTCGTGCACGGCGCGCGTCGACGGCATGCCGAACTATCACGACAATCACGCGGCAATCCCAGCCGACTACAAATGGCACTCCAAGGTGGTCGACATCGCGCTCGACACCCCGTACACCTGGCGCGCGCACTGTGCATTCGGCACAGCCGAGGGTCCCGGTGAAGTGAAGTTCGCTGTCGCGTTCGTGATGCACTCGAAGTAGAGCGCCCGGCAGTTCGACGACAGCCCGGCAGGAGTACCTGCCGGGCCGTTCCACTACATGGCGATCTCGGCGAGCCACTTCGCGCGGTTCGAACCTGGGCACTCCTCCGACGTCCCCTCGGGTCCGCGCTCGACGAACCAGTGGTGAGGCAGGAAGTACCAGGGCGACTTGCCAGACTCGTTGCTCGGCACGACATGGACCCTGCTCACGATGACCGGTTCCCGTTGGTCTCCTCCGACGAGAAGTCCAGCCACGCCGCAGTCCAGTGCAGCGGCGGTGTGATGAGAACGCGAATGGCGATGACTCGACCGCGGAGCTTCGGGTGTCTCGTCATCTGCGGGTAAAGGGAATCGAGGTGATGCGGCTTCATGACCACGGTGATGCCGCACAGCCCGCAGGGTCCGGGGCTCTGTTTGCCTCGTGTGCACGGTGCGGCCGAGAAGTCGAGACCAGACAGTAGCGAAACGGGATCCGCCCGCGCGATATGTTCATTCTCCGCGCAGGCAGGAGTGGGTGTGCTTACGCCGCCACATTATTCGGCGGTTCCAGATCCGGCGTCCGGTCGCGATTCGTCCCTGATCAGGGCAAACATGCTCGACCATTGACCAATCCCCTAACTTGATCCCCAATTGATGGGCCGGGCCGCGCTGTGCCCAATTCGCAAGCCTCCCTTCATTTCTCGACATTGAGCGGGACCCGTCTGCCTCCGTTCGCAGACGTGCAGCTCTTGGCATGCGCGGTTCGGCCCTCGCAGAGACCTCCACCCGAGCGGCTATCGACCCGATGCCGTCGACGGACGTAGTCCTGCGCCGACAGGGAATCGGATCCATCGCCAACCGCGAACGCGCAGCGCTCTGCTTCGATCCCGACCCCTGGCAATCACAACGTTCACAGCACCAAAGCCCCGGCCGATCGGCCGGGGCTTTTTCGTGCTCGTAACCAGGAGGACCTCGTGTCCGAAACGGACCACCTCAAACCCCATCTCGACCACCACGCTATCGCTGCACGCATCGGTCGATGCCGCGTCCCCGCACAGGCTGCGCGATGACGACGCCGGACTGGGCAACCCGGGCCATCGAGTGGCGAAACTCGCTTACACCGGCGACGCCAGAGGCTCGCGCCGAAAGTGACCGCCAGCCACGGGTATTCAACATCTCGGTGTCATCCCCAGCTGACGCCGCCAGACAAATGAACCGAATCTACAACAGCCGCAGGCTCTTCGACGACGCGCGGCGATCACCCGCGCAAGCCGATCCCATCGACGCGCCGCTCGACATCCCCACCGGCGGGGAGAAGGGGGCGAACAAGGCCGCAACACCGAAGGTTGCTGTCCCCAAGGGAGCCGACACTCCGCAGGCCCCAGCGACCGCGCCATCATCCCCGGCAACCACGCCTCAGGCTCCAGTTTCACCTCCTGCCACGGCCGGACCCTCGACCTCGACGCCGAGTCCATCCACGCTGCCCCTCCAAGAGCTGGGCGTTCTCCCGGGCGGGACGAACCCCGTCACGGTCCCGAACTCCCCGGTCGTCGACCCGGGCTCAGCGCTTCCCGTGGTTGTAGCCACAGCACTTCCAGAAGGCAGCTCGCTGCAACAAACCTCCACTGCCGCCAACGGCATCCGGGTCACGGAAACGACGGTGACCGTCCCCGAGCTGCCGCCGATCACGACGATGAAGATCACCGAAGAGCCCGTGACCGAGGTATCCGTCGAATGCACGGTGCCGGTTCAACTCGCCGAACCCGGCGTCGTCCCACGGTCGGTCACCAACCCGGAAACGATCTTCCCCACCGGTCCCGGCTATACACGCCAACAGCTCGAAGCCGACCTGAAGGCTTTCGACGCAGGGCCACTGGTGTGGGTCGGCCCGAACGGTCCGACCGCCTATGACGTAGCCCGAGCACGGCTGATCGCGGCCATGTACACGCCGGGCGAACAGTTCAACGACCTGGTCTGGGCCAATCACGTACCCCGCAACCAGGCGGAGATCGAAGAACGATTCGCCGCAGTCACCCGCCTCAACCAGGCCGGGATCCCGTGGCTGGATCCGGCCATTGCCGCATGGGTCACCGACCAGCAGAAGATTGCTGTCGCCGAGGACCCCTACAGCACCGTCGACAACACCCGCCCGTCGATGTACAGCCCGGCGGAGCTCCGCAGACAAGCGCTCGAAGCAAGCCGCACCGAACTCACAGCCGGCGACCTGAAACAAGGGCTCAACGACTTCCTGGTCGGTGCGACCGTGGGACCGGCGCTCATCCTGTGGGACGCCGCCCACGACCGTGGCGACTACAGCGGCGCGGAAATCGCGTGGGCAGCCGCCGAACTAGGCATCAACACGGCCCTGATCATTCCCGGACTGGGCACGCTGACCGGGGCAGCGGCCAAGGCCGGCCTCCGCAGAATCGCCCCCAAAACCTGGGAAGCCCTCGCCGCAGCAGACAACGCAGTCGACGCCGCACGAATCGGCAGAACCACCCAACAACGACAACTCACCGACGCTGTCGACGACTACTACCGGCGGCGATCCATCCACGAGGGCGAGCCGCCGAGAACAACAGGCCCCTCGCCGACAGCTCGACTGGATGATCCAGCTCCCGCTGCGCCACGTACGGCAGATACGCCTGGCACTCCTCCGACCAGACCGTTGCCTGTAGAGGAACAGTCCACCCGATTGCCCGTTCGCGATCGTGGTGAGGCACCGTCGGCGAGCACTTTCCAGCCAGACCCCGAAGTTCCGCCCTACTCGCCCTTCTCCCCGTATCTGAATCCAGGGCGTTTCGACAACCTCAAAGCAGCGGCAATCCGCTTTTCTGACCGAGTTTGGGCCTTCGGGCAGCGCCTCAACCAACTCGAGCTCAGCCCGGCCCGGATTGCTGCTACCAACGGCCAGGCCACGTTCGCGACATCGGTCTCTTCAGCGTCGTCGCGACTGCCCTCGTCACCCTTGCGGCCAGGGTTGATCCCACGCCGGGGTGCGCCGCCTACGCCGCTGTATGACAGTGCTGGACAACTCCGCCCCCGAGCATCCGGGCCGCCGCTGCTACTAGACTTCCACTACGGCGTGAGTCCGAACGTCCGGGCCAAGCCGATGGAAATGGTCGACCAGTTGACGGGACAGATCGACGGATTGAATAGCCTGACCGCCGCCGAGGTGGTACACAACCTCAACACGGTGCAGCGTGCAGGAAACGCACAGAAGAACGCACGAAAACAGTACAAAGCTGCGGCCACTCTCCAGGAATTGGCCAAAGCCAGGAGGCTCGCAGCACTGAATCCCGCAGCCCTGAATGGCTTGAGCCCGGCTGCTTATGCGAAGAAGATCGTCGACGATCGAATGAAGGGGATGGCCGCGCTACACGAACCGGATATCATCGCAGGTGGTGCAGATGTGATCCGATTTGATTCGAATGGCCTGCCGAGACTTGGCGATGTTGGCGTGAATTCATCACTCGGAAGCCAATGGAAGGGCAAGAAACACGACGCCATACGTGCGTATTCGGAAGAATTGGTTGCAACTGGCAGAGGAAACGAATTGATGAATGTCGAATGGAGATTGAACCCTTGAATAGCGCTGGTCTAGAACAAGCAATTTCCAGCCTTGGTACACCATACGCGACAGTAGCCGCCGAAAATAGCGTAATCGATGGATACGCGGGGCGAGTTCCCGAATTGCTGCTAGACATATGGCGAACAGTGGGGTTTTCTGGATACGCAGAGGGACTGCTCTGGCTGTGCAATCCAGAAGAATGGCAGCCCGCTGTCGATGAATGGATATCTGGACTGAGGTTGCCATTCCACGATGACTGGATTCCGTTTACTCGAACAGCTTTCGGCAAGCTGACGATGTGGGGAAATAGGACCGGCAGAAGCTTGACAATTGACCCACAAAACGGGTTCATAGTGCCTATCGATCAATCAGGTAATATGGCCGATGAGTTGGACGTAAATCTACAAATTCTCGTGGCAATTGACACTGATGCAGAACTGCTGGAACTGTGGGACGAGGACGGGGACGACGACATGCCGATGTTTCGGCGCGTGCGTAAACGGCTGGGCGGGCTTGATGCGTCCACGATGTATGGGTGCGTTCCGGCGGTCGGCTTGGGTGGTTCTTTTACTCCCCGCGGAATGGGGGTTGTTAATGCGGTCGATCATGTGCGGTTCCTGAGTACCGTGACGCAGCGTCAGGTCATGAACTGGAAGTTCTGAGGCAAACAGGGAATGCCGATCCCGAGTTGGGCGAGTACCCGGCGAACGGTCGCCGGGTACTCGCGTGGTGTGCGGTGCGCCGGACATGGCGGGGCTACGCGAGCCGGACCCATATTGTGGTCGGACTCAACAAACTGAAAGCAGGTCATGCAAATGGTTAGCTTGTCAGCTCCTCGAAGGATTGTCCAATCCGCGATTATCGTCGAACTGATCCCGGGAGGCCTTACGGCGGACGAGTCGGATCGCGTCGCGTCATTCTTAGAACTTTGCGAGCCACTGATCCTCTCCCCAGGCCATTCCGGCGACGGCTTCCTTCAGGAAGGCGGTGGGTACGTCCGCCTGGGCGAGATGACCGATGGACAGTGGGTGTGGCCATTGGCGTGGTTGGATTATGTCAAGGTACATCGCGTTGCGCCACCGCTGGAATTCTTGGGGCATATCCGAAATCTCAACTACCGGCCTATCCGCCTCGATCCCATCGATGTAGATCTGCTCATCGACAGGCTGTACCCACCGGGAGACGACGGGGAGCCTTTTAGCGAGTAGCGTCCTTCGGGCTGGACTGCCGCACGGAACTCAGCTCAGCCAGAGCGAACTCCTACACGCGCGAGATTCCTCCGAATAGACAGCTGGAGATAGAAATATCACCCGCAGATTGGAGGCAATTAGAAAATGAACATAAGCAATTCGCAAGCGCAACAGGACGAGGAGTTTGACTACTTTGTCGATGCATTCAAGGGTTCGA
>NZ_JBHXAY010000165.1:0-10004 GCF_042728775.1 Nocardia sp. NPDC060259 | reverse complement strand
GGGTTCGCCTGCGCCGCCGTTGCCGACACCGATCACGGCGCGCCGAACCCCGCCGCGGCCAGGGCTGCCCGACCGGTGGGGCCGGTGACCAGTTCGGAGAATTTCGGCGCGTGTGGCGTCAGCGCGCCGAAACAGGAGTCGGCGCGTCGGCCAGTTCGCGTAGCGCCTGCGGCAACTCGCCGTGATGCAGCACGCCGAGGCGCTGGGTGGCGCGGGTGAGTGCGACATACAGTTCGGCCGCACCGCGTGGCCCGTCTGCGAGGATCCGTTCCGGTTCCACCACCAGCACCGCGTCGTATTCGAGGCCTTTGGTCTCCGACGCGGCAACCGTGCCCGGCACATCCGGCGGCCCGATCACGATGCTGGTGCCCTCGCGCTCTGCTTCGTCCCGCACGAATTCCGCGATGGCCGTGGACAAGTCCGCCGGATCGACGCGCCGGGCCCACGGCCGCACTCCGCACGCGCGGACCGATTCCGGTGGCGTGACCTCCGGCGCGAACTCGGCGAGGACCGCCCCCGCGACGGCCATGATCTCGGCGGGGGTGCGGTAGTTCACCGTCAGCGCGCGGTAGACCCAGCGGCCGGGGACGTAGGGCTCCATCATGGTGGCCCACGATGTCGCGCCCGCTGCCGAGCGGCGCTGGGCGAGGTCGCCCACCACGGTGAACGACTTGCCGGGGCAGCGCCGCATCAGCACCCGCCAGTCCATCTCCGACAGTTCCTGCGCCTCGTCGACCACGACGTGTCGATAGGTCCAATCCCGGTCCGCGGCAGCGCGTTCGGCGAGTTCCCTGGTGTCGCGCTCCAGGAAACGTTCGGCCAGGTCCTCGCCGAAGAGCATGTCCTTGGCGAAGAGGTGATCCTCGTCGTCCATGTGGTCTTCCCGGCTGACCATGGTGTCCTCGAGCACCCGCGCGGCGTAGGCCGCCTCGGCCTTGCGTTCCCGCTCGGCGGTGTCGTCGACGGGCTTGTCCCGGCCCAGCAGGTCGACGAGTTCGTCGAGCAGCGCGACATCCGACACCGTCCAGGCATCGCCATCGGCGCGGTACAGCGACTCGTGGGCACCGGCGGCGCGCAACCGTTCCGGTGACGAATACAGCTGGGCGAGGAAGGTTTCCGGGGTCAGGATCGGCCAGAGTTCGTCCAGGGCCGCGGTGAACGCCTCGTTCTCGGCGAGTTCGGCGATCAGATCGGTCCGCAGCTGTTCCCACGCCTCGCGGTCGTCGCGGGTGAGCCAGCCCTTCCCGATCCGGCCGATGGCCCGCTCGGTGAGCACATAGGTGACGATGTCGCGGAACACCTCCCGCGCCTCGTTGTGCGGCCGCCCGCTGGCGCGTGCCTCTTCGGTCGCCCACTGCGCGGTCTCGGCGTCGATGCGCACGGTGGCATCCGCGAGCTCGATCGGCACCGGATCCACCGGCAGCCGCTGCCGATCGGCGACGGCGGCCGCGAGCACGTCGAGGATTCGCAGGGATCCCTTGTGCCGCGCGGCTTCTGGGGCGTCCTCCGCGGTGACGTGCAGCCCGGGCAGCAGATCGCCCGCGGTCGTGAACACCACATTGGTCTCGCCCAGCGACGGCAGCACATGCGCGATGTGGTGCAGGAAGGCCGGATTCGGGCCGACCACCAGCACACCCTGGCGTTCCATCCGTTCGCGCTGGGTGTAGAGCAGATACGCGACGCGGTGCAGCGCCACCACGGTCTTGCCGGTGCCGGGCCCGCCCTCGATGACGAGCACGCCAGGGTGATCGAGCCGGATGATCTCGTCCTGCTCGGCCTGGATCGTCGCGACGATGTCGCGCATGCCCGCACCGCGCGGCGCGTTGACCGCCGCGAGCAGGGCCGCGTCGCCCCGCTCGTCACCATCGGGCCTGCCGAGCACCTCGTCGGTGAAGTCGGTCACCTGCCGCCCGCGCGTGTGGAATTGGCGGCGCCTGCGCATGTCCTCCGGCGTCGCGGCGGTCGCGACATAGAACGCGCGCGCCGCGGGCGCTCGCCAATCGAGCAGTAGCGGCTCGAACTCGTTCGCCTCGTCGAACAGGCCGATCCGGCCGATGTAGGAGGCCTCGCCGGCGAGCGAGTCGAGCCGGCCGAAGCACAGCCCGTTGTCGGCCACATCCAGCCGTTGGGCCTGCTTGCCCAGCGCACGCACCTCGAAGTCGCGTTCCATCGCCGAGACGCCCTTGCCGCGCAGCGCCGCGCTGTAGCGGCCCTTCACCCGGGTGCGCTCGGCATCGAGCTTCGCGTACAGCCCGTCCACGTAGTTCTGCTCGGACCGCAGTTCGTCCTGATATCCCTGAGTTGACACATGCCCTCACTTTCCCGGTTCGTCGATCCCGGCGGAGCGCGTCGTTCACTCCCATTTCCGCAGCTTCTGGCTTCGGCCGACGATTATGCGGCACACAGGGGGCCTTGCGGCAAGGCCCCCTGTGCGCTATATGTTGGAAAGGGAAGAGAGTGAGGACTCCTCCTTCCCGCGTCACAGGGGGCCGGTAGAACCGTCGATCACACCGTCCGGTCGACATCCTTGCGGGTCAAGAACGCCAGCACCGCCGACTCGAACTCGTTCTTGCGCTCGATCATCGCCCAGTGCCCGCAGTTCGGGAACACGTGCAGTTCGGCGCGCGGAATCGTGCGCATCGGGATCAGCGCCATATCCAGCGGGCTCACCCGGTCGTCACGGCCCCAGGTGATCAGCGTCGGAGCCTGTACCTTGTGCAGCATCGCCCACGGCGGCGGCGCGTCGGAAGCCTCCATGGCCCGCACCATCATCGCGAACGCGGCCTTGCTGTACATCCGCCGCGCGCTGTCCAGGGTGGCCGGATCGGTGGCCTGGGTCCAGCGCTCCTCGATCAGTTCCTCGGTGACCATCGCCGGGTCGTAGACCATCGAGTGCAGCCACTGGATCAACCGCTCCCGGGTGGGTTCCTCGGTGAACTCCTGCAGCAGCTTGATGCCCTCACCGGGGCCGGGGCTGAAGATATTGCGCCCGATGCCGCCGATCGTCACCAGCTTGCCGACCCGATCCGGGTGCGCGATGGCGTAATTGAGCGCCACCCCGCCACCCATCGAGTTGCCGATGATGTCGACACTGTCGAGGCCGAGCGCGTCGACGAACCGGACGACAGCGTCGAGCGCGGTCACCATCGGGTGACCGCCGAAGTCGTCGCTGACGCCGAAACCGGGGAATTCCAGGACCAGACAACGGAATCGGTCCGCGAAGGTGGCGAGGTTGCCGCGGTAGTTGCGCCACCCGGTGACGCCGGGACCCGACCCGTGCAACAGCAGCAGCGGCGGACCCTCACCCGCCTCGTGATAGCGCAAGACGCCCGCGTCGGTGCGGATCTCGCGCAGGGTGGCCTCGTAGCTCAGCTCGGTCATGCGTGGGTGCCGCCGTCGATGCGGATCTCGGTGCCGGTGATGAAGGCGCCGTCCTCGGAGACCAGCATGGCGATCACGCCGGCCACCGCGGTCGGGTCGCCCATGCCGGCGCCACCGGATTCCAGCCCGGTGGGCAGGACCGGGGACAGCTTGCCGAACAGTGACCAGTCGGCGTCGGCGGGCACGTAACCGCCGGTGGCGTCGGTGATCCCGGACTTGATGCTGCCCGGCGCGACGCAGACCGCGCGCAGGCCCTTGCCACCGTATTCCAGCGCGATGGCATGGGTGAAGGACTGGATGCCGCCCTTGCTCGCCGCGTAGGCCGCCATGTACGGGTGCGCGAACGCCGCCGAGGTGGAACTGAAGTTCACGACGGTAGAACTCTGGTTCGCCAGCAGCGTGGGCAGGGCCTCACGGACCACCAGGAAGGTGCCGGTGAGGTTGACCCGGATGATCAGGTCCCACAGGTCGAGGGAGGTCTGTTCGGTGTGCGCGGCGCGCAGGATGCCTGCAGCGTTCACCAGCGAGTCCAGGCCGCCGAGGGTCTCGACCGCCGAGCGGACACCGTCGATCACCGACTGCTCGTCGCCGATATCGATGGTCAGCGTGGTGAGCCGGTCGGCGGTGCCGCGTTCGGCTGCCTGCGCCTTGGTGGCGGCCAGGCCGTCGGCCGAGACGTCGGCGCCGACCACCGTGGCGCCCTCGTCGAGCAGCCGCAGCACGGTGGCCTGGCCGATACCGGACGCGGCGCCGGTCACCAGCGTGCGGTGGTCGTCGAGTCTGTTCATGAATTTCTCTCCTTGTCTGTGGGGTCAGCCGAGCCGGCCGGGGACCGGCTCGTGCCGCACCTGATCGGTCGCCAATGCGCCTGCGCGAACAGCGTTCTCGATGGAATCGCGCAGGGCCGGGCAGGTCGGGATCCAGCTGCTGGGCTCGCCGAGCGCGGCGCGGCGGGCGAACTCCGGGCACGCGGACTCGGCGTCGTCGAGCCACTGGATGCTGGTGTGGCTCGGGCTGAACTTCTCGGCCAGCACCTTGTTGCCGCACGTACCGCATTCGACGGGTTGCATGATGGCCTCCTCAGCGCTCGCCCGCGGCGTGCCGCGCGCCGACGTAGCCGAACACCATGGCGGGGCCGATGGTCGCGCCCGCGCCCGCGTAGTCGTTGCCCATCACCGCGGCCGAGGTGTTGCCCGCGGCGTAGAGGCCCGGAATGGGTGTGCCGTCGGCGCGCAGGACCTGGGCGTCGGCGTTGTAGACCAGTCCGCCCTTGGTGCCGAGGTCACCGATGCGCACCCGCAGCGCGTAGTACGGGCCCTTGTCCAGTACGTCGAGCGCCGGGGTGTCCAGGGTCGGGTCGCCGTAGTAGTTGTCGTAGGCGCTGACGCCGCGGCCGAAGTCGGCGTCGTGACCGTCGCGGGCGAACCCGTTGAAACGGTCGACGGTCTCGCGCAAGGTGGCGACGGGAACACCGATCGCGGCGGCGAGTCCGTCGATATCCGGCGCGATCTGCACCAGGCCGGTACCCGTCCACGATGCCGGGAACTTCTGGCCCGGCACGAGTCCGCCGATGGGGTAGCGGCTCTTGGCCTTCGCGTCGAAGATCAGCCACGCTGGATCGTGGCTGCCGGCGAGCTGGGCGTGCACGAACGTCACATACGGCGACGCCTCGTTGGTGAAGCGCTTACCCGTGCTGTCGACGATGATCGAGCGCGGGATCGACCGCTCCGACACCAGCACCTGATTGATGCCGTCGGGCCGCTGGAACGACGGCATCCACCACGCGTCGTCCATCAGATCCACTGCCGCGCCGACCTTCTCACCCGCGACGATGCCGTCACCGGTGTTGTCCGTCGAGGCCGCGCTGAAGTTGTCGCGCCCGCCCTCGGGCAGATAGCGCTTGCGCATGGCCTGATTGTGCTCGAAACCGCCGGTGGCCAGCAGCACGCCGTCGCGCGCCCTGATCCGGATCTCACGGCCGTCGCGTTCGGCGACCACGCCGAGCACCGCGCCCGAATCGTCGGTGATCAGCGAACGCAGCGGCGTGTTCAGCCACAGCGGCACGCCCGCGTCGCGCAGGGCCAGCCGCAGGCGGGCGATCAGGGCCCGGCCGAGGGTGTCCATGTGCCTGCGCAGCACGATCGCCTTGATCGCCCGCAAACCGGTCAGCAGCGCGGTCCAGCGGGCCTTCCAGGTGCGGGTCACCATATTGAGCTGGACGAAGTCCTTGGACGTGATGAACAGTCCCGGCGGAGTCGCCAGCGCGGCAGGGCGCAGCAGGTCCTCGTCGTCGCCGAGCTGCTTGAGATCCACCGGCAGCGGCTCGATGGACCGGCCGGCGGGCCGCCCGCCCGGCGCCTCGGGGTGGTAGTCGGAGTAGCCGGTGCACCACTGGAAACGCAGATGCGGGCTGGTCTCGAGGAAGGCCAGCATGCGCGGGCCCTCGTCGATGAACGCGTCGAGGTTCGCCGTCGGCACCCGGTCGCCGACGACGGCGTCGAGGTAGGCGCGCACGTCGGCGCGGGAATCGCCGAGGCCTTCGCGCAGCAGCACCGGATTGTTGGGCACCCAGATGCCGCCGCCCGACAGCGCGGTGCTGCCGCCGTAGACGTCGGCCTTCTCGATGACGAGGGTGTCGAGCCCGCGGTCGGCGGCGGCGAGCGCGCCGGTCAGCCCGCCCGCGCCGCTGCCGACGACGAGGAAGCCGACTTCGTGATCCCAGTGTTGTTCGGTCGCAGTCATTCTCGCCTCAGCTCAGCCGACGACCATGTCGTCCTGGGACCAGAACGCGCGCATGCTGGTGATGCGGGCGTCCTCGTCGAAGGTCATGACATCGATCGGATCGAGGGTGAACTTCTGGTCGCCGAACTCGGTCACCACGCGGAAGCTGAACGCGGCGCTGTTGCCCGCGACGCGCACGGAGAACAGTTCGGTCGAGCGCTTCATCGGCTCGATGGCCTCGTAGAACTTGGTGATCGCCGCGTGGCCGACGTGCGGTTCGCTGCCGACCGGGTCCTCCACCGTCGCGTCCTCGCGGTAGAGGGCGACGACGTCGGCAGCCGTACCGCTGCCGACGGCCTCCACATATTTGCGCACCGTCGCGCGAATGTCGTCCGCTGAAGCCATCAGTGTTGCTCCTGAAATATCGAGAAGGGGAATATGTGAACGGAACCACACTCGGTGGCCGCCGCGGACGGGTCCCTCCCGGCCAGCGGGAGGGACCCGAGCTCGCTCAGTCGCCGAGGATGTGCCGCACGGCGAGGTGGCTGAACAGCATCGACGCGCCGATCGGGTTGCCGCCGCCGGGGTAGACCTCGCCGCTGACCGCGGCCATGGTGTTGCCCGCGGCGTAGAGGCCGGGGATCGGCGCGCCGTCGCGGCCGAGGACTCGGGCCGCGGTGTCGGTGCGCAGACCGCCTTTGGTGCCGAGATCGGAGATGCCGAACGCGGCCGCGTGGTACGGGCCCTTGTCGATGGTCACCAGCGGCGGTTCACCGCCGGAGAAGGCGCGATCGTAGGCCTCGTCGCCGCGCCCGAAATCCGGGTCGACGCCGGTGGCGACCATGCCGTTGAACCGCTCGACGGTCGCCTCGAGATTCGCCGCGGGCACGCCGATCTTCGCGGCCAGCTCGGCGAGGGTGTCGGCGCTGTGCCACAGGCCCGCGTCGACGTACTTCTGGGTCTCGACCATGGACACGTTGGTGGCCTTGATCGGCGGGACCTCACCCTCCTTGTCGTCGTAGATCATCCAGAACGGCAGGGTCAGCCCGCGGTCGTTCATCTGGCGGATCACGTCGCGGCCGAGCCGGTCATAGGGGGCCGACTCGTTGACGAACCGCTTGCCCTCCTGGTCGACGAAGATGCCGCCGGTGAACCACAGCGCGAACGCCGAGCGCCCGTCCGGATGGGTCAGCCCGGGCGACCACCACGCCTGATCCATGAGGTCGGTGTCGGCGCCGGCCGCGATGCCCGCCTGGTGCGCCAAGCCCTGATTTCCCCAGGGCCCCATGGTGTCGCGCGCCTCGCCGGGCACGCCGTAGAGCTTGCGCAGCTCGTCGCTCTGCTCGAAGCCGCCCGCGGCGAGCACCACACCGCGGCGCGCGCGGATCGCGACCCGGCCGCCGTCGCGTTCGACGATCGCACCGGTCACCACACCGTCTTCGACCACCAGCTCCACCAGCGGCGACTCCAGGTAGAGCTTGGCGTGCGGGTAGGTCGACAGCGCGCGCAGCATGCGCCCGATCAGCGCCTGCCCGCCGATCAGCAGCTCCGGCAGGGGAGCGCCGAGGCGATCGGTGTCGAGCGGTCCGCGCAGCGACTCGCGCAGCTCGCCCAGCTCGGCGGCGGGCAGCGGAGTGGGCATGATGTGGCGCTGCCCGTCGAGCCTGGCCTTGGGCGCCTTACCGAAGTAGTCCGGCCACGGCAGCATCTGGAACTCGAAGTGGTTGTCGGCCTCGAGGTACTCGATGAGGTCGCGACCACGGCGGACATAGGTCTGCTGCAGCTCGTCGGGGGTGCGGTCACCGACGACGGCGCGGTAGTAGGTGAGCGCGTCGTCGATGGTGTCGTCGGTGCCCGCCCGCTCGAGGACGGGGTTGCACGGGAACCACACCCCGCCGCCGCCCGAATACGCGGTCGTGCCGCCGAACTTGTCGGTCGCCTCGACCACCGCGACGCTGAGCCCTTCGCGGGCGGCGGTGTAGGCGCCGGCCAGGCCACCGCCCGACCCCGCGACCAGCACATCCACCTCGTCGTTCCAGTCCACCACTGTTTCCTCCTGGTACCACCTCGTAGTGCCGATGACGGTAGGTCCGGTGACGGCGGTCACGCAGCGGAGCATCCCGATCACCGGGAGGCGATCGATGCGAGAACGTGCCGGTCAGCGGGAAGGACACCTGCTCTCGCGGCCCGCGCGTCCTTAGCCTCGCCCGCAGAGAACCGGTCTCCATCGAAAGGTAGGCACTGTGAACCCCGAGACCCCATCGGCACCAGCGAACCGCCCCGCCGACGTCGACGTGGTCGTCGTCGGCGCGGGCATCGCCGGCCTGTACGCCCTGCACCGATTCCGCGGCAGCGGCCTGTCCGTGCGGGTGATCGAGGCAGGCGATGGCGTCGGCGGCGTCTGGTACTGGAACCGCTACCCGGGCGCGCGCTGCGACGTCGAGAGCGTCGACTACTCGTACTCCTTCGACGACGCGCTGCAGCAGGAGTGGAACTGGAGCGAGAAGTACGCCACCCAGCCCGAGATCCTGGCCTACCTCGAGCACGTCGCCGACCGCTACGACCTGCTTCGCGACATCGAATTCGGCACGCGCGTCACCGATATCGTGCTCGACGAGCAGACCCTGCGCTGGCAGGTCGCCACCGACACCGGGCGCGCGGTCTCGACCCGGTTCGTGGTGCTGGCCACCGGGCCGCTGTCGAACGCGAACACCCCGGCCATCGACGGCCTCGAGACGTTCGCGGGTCAGACCCTGCACACCTCGCACTGGCCGCACGAGGGCGTCGACCTCACCGGGCAGCGGGTGGGTGTCATCGGCACCGGATCCTCCGGCATCCAGACGATCCCGTGCCTGGCCGAGCAGGCCGGGCAACTGCACGTCTTCCAGCGCACCGCCAATTACAGTGTGCCCGCCGGTAATACACCGCTGAGCGAGGAGGAACGGCAGGCGCAGAAGGCGAACTACCCCGAGCGCAGGCGGCTGTCGATGGCCAGCGGCGGCGGTTCCCCGCACCAGGCGCACCCGCGGTCCGCGCTCGAGGTGAGCGAGCAGGAACTGCGCGAGGCCTACGAGAAGCGCTGGGCGCTGGGCGGTGTGCTGTTCAGTAAGACCTTCCCCGACCAGCTGGTCACCCTGCCCGCCAACGACACCGCCCGGCTGTTCTGGGAGGAGAAGGTGCGCGCCGTGATCGACGACCAGCGGGTGGCCGACCTGCTGGTCCCGCGCGATCACCCGATCGGCACCAAGCGCATCTGCACCGACACGAACTACTACCAGACCTACAACCGCGACAATGTCGAGCTCGTCGACCTGCGGGCGACACCGATCACCCGCGTCGACGCGGCGGGCGTGCACACCAGCGACGCGCATTACCCGATCGACACCCTGGTGCTGGCCACCGGATTCGACGCGATGACCGGATCGGTGTCGCGGATGAACATCGTCGGCCGCGGCGGCGAGTCGCTCAACGAGGCGTGGCGGGAAGGCCCGAAGACCTATCTGGGACTGGGGATGACGGGCTTCCCCAACCTGTTCAACCTGACCGGCCCCGGCAGTCCCTCGGTGCTGGCGAACATGGTGCTGCATTCGGAACTGCACGTCGACTGGGTGGCCGAGGCCATCGCCTTCCTCGACAGCAGCGGAGCGACGGCACTCGAGGCGCGGCCGGACGCGGTGGCCGAGTGGGTGCGCGAATGCGCGACCCGGGCCGCGGGAACGCTGATGACCCAGGCGAATTCGTGGTACCTGGGCGCGAACATCGAGGGCAGGCCGCGGGTGTTCATGCCCTTCGTCGGCGGATTCGGCGTGTACGGCGAGATCATCGCCGAGGTCGCGGCCGCCGGATACAAGGGCTTCGACGTCATCGAGGCGTGAGACACACGACGACGGGGTGGTCCGATC
>NZ_JBHXAY010000164.1:0-10126 GCF_042728775.1 Nocardia sp. NPDC060259 | reverse complement strand
GGTCATGGCACCGAGGCGCGCAACGCGGTTTCGCCCGGAACGGTTTCTGGGGTAGGATTTTAGGTCGAAGATCTATCAGTGACGGTGACACAAAGCAAGGAGATTCAATGGGGCCGGAGTCATATCTGCACGCGGACGCGGTCGAATATGATCGGCTGCATGCGCGAGCGAAAGGCTTCTTCTATATCGATCGCAGATTCCCGGATGATGTGTTTCGGAAGGCTGCATCGAGGACGGTCTTTGTCGATTTTGATGAGGCGCTTTCGGAATATCTCTGGCCTGCGCTCAGTGAGCTTGCGGAGATTCATGGCGATGAAGCGGTAGACCTTGTGGCTATCGAACCCGAACTGGGGACATTGAGGTTCCCTGCCGAATGGAATGTGTTTCCGTCGTTCTCGCTTGATGTTACGGCGAGCGCAGACGAGTTCCGGGCTGCGACTTCCGAGCTTTCTCCTGACGGCATCTCGCAAATGATCGGCGATTTATCGGACGTTTTCGCGATAACGGGAGCTTCTGGATTGTGGGGATGCTGGGGGGAGCGTCCCGCCAATGTTATGGCTATTTCGGCTCCCGAGTCTCAGGAATTCCAGCAATGGCGCCGTAAGTTCCAGGAAGAGTGGCGTGATGCATACGAAGCGCTGAGCCTCGTGGCTCGTGGCGCCCGCAATATGCGCCTCCCCATTTCGTTCGTCGAGCCGTTCGTGGACAACTATATGTGGACAGTTGGGCTTCGCCCACTCGATCTTGTCGCCAGATGATATCGAGGTTCCATGCCTTCGCGGACTAGCTTTGATCGCTAATTCGTGCACCGTTTGGTCGCGAGTCTCGGCATCGTCCGGCTCGTCTGCCGGCCTGGCGACCGTTATTCTTGTTGCCCGGTGACCTGGGTCGGCGAGGTTGGAAGGCCATCTTCGGTCGACCTCAAGCGGGTGAACGGGGAACCGAGATGGATGGATCTGCGGAGTCTGGCAACCTGGCTCGCCTGCACGAGGACCTTTGTGCCGAGACGCACAACTGCTCGACATCGTTAACGGTTCGATCATCGACTTCTCACCATCAAGGGCTGGGGAGTCACGCTGAGCCTGGCCACCCTGGGCCTGGGATTTCAGCAGAACCACTACGGCTTGTTCCTCGTCGCTGCCGCCAGCGGGTCGCGTTCTGGCTGCTCGAGGCATTCACCAAAGCACACCAGGTGCACTACTACCCGCGCATGCGTGCCATCGAAATGACTGCATACACGCTGTTCTCGGTGGCGTTGCCCGGCGGCGGACGTGCATCCTCACCGCCACGAACTCACGAGAACGGTCCGCCACATGGAGTCCTACTTGAGGGCGAGCCGCGGTCAGCCCTGCACCCGAGGGGGTGGTCCGGCACAGTTACTGAGGCTGGTTGCGGGCAGCAGACCATTTCGTTTCGAACTCGCGCTTGGAGATTTCTTCCGCGTCGAACTCTGGTTGCGATGCGATTTCCTGGATCGGTGCTATTTCTATTTCGGCCAGTCCGACTGTGGGAGTGTCCCGACTCTCGTCTGCCCACTCCGCGCGGCCGTCGCGATACAGCTGAACGCGCCGAGTTTCCCAGTTGTCGTCACCGACTTCATGGAAGAACACAGTTGGTTCGTCGGTGAAATCGTGGTGCCAGGTGACCTTCACATACCTCATGTCCTAGTTCCTTCCTGATCGGATGATTCGCCCGGCGAGATCGAGTGGGCCGCTGTTGGGGACAACGAAGACCCCGGGTCTTCCTTGTACGACTTCGAGTCCGGTGACATCGATCTCCAAGAAGTGTGTGAATTTCTGTCCAGCCCAGGGTACGCGGAGGAAGTCGTAGGAAAGCTGGCCGAGTGTGCGCGTGCCTGGTTGGACGTCGGTCAAGTATTGGCCGTCGCCGTAGCGAGCGTCCTTTGGGTTCTGTTCGCGCAGAGACGGCCGTAGCTCTTGACTGTCGAGGATCCCGTCGTGGCCCTCCTGGTTGGTGTAGTGATACAGAGTCCGGGGCGGTTCATCCGGTGGTTGGGTCGACGGGGCGTTTTGGTTGCCGCCTGTGCATTCCTCCGGCGCCAGTCCGAGTGGGTCGCACCACCGAATCGGGTTGTGAGGGTATCCGTATTGATTCGGTGCTGGCGACAGACCCAGTGGATCTGGCGTGAGGTACCGGCCCTGGCTCGGGTCGAAGTACCGGTGGATGTTGTAGTGCAGCGAGGTCTCGGGGTCGTGGTACTGGCCGGCGAACCGAATCGGCGTCGAGCAGTCACCTTTCCAGGAGATGTTGCCCCACAGATCGACCGAACCCAGGGCTAGACTTCGGCCGGTACTGGGATCGACGAGGTGGTGGGGAACCCCGGATATGTCGGTCAGGACCGCGCAGGGGTTCGAGACATTCGAGCTAGGCGATTCTTCGATCTGCAGGATCGGGATGTGTGTGGCGGGCAGGTACTGCCACCTGCTTGTGCGGTCACCGCTGGATTCTTCGATGAGTTGAGAACCGTCGTATTCGAAGGTGGTGTGGGTGAGGCGTTCGCCTTTGCTGTTCAGTCGATACTTGGCTGTGCGCCGGTTGGCAGCGTCATATGTGTACTGCCACCACTGGCCATCGGGGGTATAGACGTCGGTGAGTTGGTCGAAGGCGTTGTACCGGTAGTGCCATACCGCCGGTTTGCGGGAGAGCCGGGTGGTGACTTTGCGGATCAGGCGCCCGGACGCGTCGTAGTAATAGTGATTGCGTCCGTCACGGACGAGGAGATTGTTGTGGTATTCGCGGCCCTCGGTCCCGGTGTGCAGCTCGTCGTCGACGGCTGAGCCGGGTGTCCGACGTGCAGTGATGTTGCTGAGTGCGTCGTATTCGTAGGCGTCGGCGACGAGGTGGTCGCGGGTGATGGTGGTGACTTGGCCGATTCGGTCCAGCCCGAAGCTGTCGTGAACCGGGGTGGTGTCGGGTCGCTGGATGGTGTGGTCGGTGAGGTAGCCGTCGGCACGGTAGGTGTAGTCGTCGTGGCGGATCGTGAACGGGGCAGGGCGGATGTCTGGGTTCTCGCCGAAGTCCAGGGAGAACTGTGCGGCGGGGAATCCGGTGGCGTGTTGGGCGGCAATGTTGCCGTTCTTGGTGAAGGTGCGTTCGATCTGGACTTCGCCGATCCGCCATTGCGTCAGGCGGCCCGCACGGTCGTGCGTGAAGGAAATCGCGTGGCCGTCGGCGTCGAGTGCGGTGGTCTGGCCGAGGGTGTTGTGGTGCCAGGTCGTGACGTTGCCGGCGGGGGTGGTGCGTCGGATCCGGCGGCCGCGACGGTCGTAGTCGTTGCGCAGGGCCGGCTCGTGGTCGCGTTGTTGGGTGGCGACGAGGCCGGTGGGTGTGTAGGTGTATGCGAGTGTGTGGGTCTGGGATTCGGAGTTTCCGTTGCTGGCGGTGAGGACACGGCCTGCCGCGTCGCGGGTGTAGTGGATGTATTCGCCGGTGTCGGCGGTGACGGCGGTGAGATGACCGAGGACGTCATAGCTGTGGTGGCGGGTGATTCCGGTGGCGGGTGTGACGGTGGCGACCCGGCCGGTGATGGTGTGGGTATAGGACGTGGTCGCGCCGGTGTAGTCGGTCTCGGCGATCAGGCGCCCGACGGTGTCGTACTCGTAGGACCATCGCTGGCCCAGGGGATTGATGACGGCGACCAGCTGACGTTCGGTGTTGTGCAGGTAATGGGTGGTTGCCCCGTCGGGGTCGGTACGGGAGGCGACGTTGTCGAAGCCGCTATAGGTGAAGTGGGTGATGCCACCATTGCGGTCGGTGTGGGTGAGGAGATTGTTCTCGCCGTCGTAGGTCCAGGTTTCGGCGAATCCGTCCGGATCGACGCGCCGGGAAAGTCGTCCTTCCGGAGTCCACTTGTAGAAGGTGGTGTGACCTAGCGCGTCGGTGACCTTGGCGGGGCGGCCGAACGGGTCGCGGCTGATCGTGGTGGTTGCACCGTGTGGGTCGGTCACTGCGGCGGGTAGCCCGGTGGGGTCGACTTGGATGTGGGTTACGGCGCCGTCATGGTCGCGGATTTCGGTTGTCGCACCACATGCGCTGTAGGCGTACTGGGTGCGGGCTCCGGCGGCGTCGGTGTGCGCGCGGAGGTTGCCGTGCTTGTCCCACTCGCGGTGGATGCTTGTGCCGTCGGGGTTGGTGATGGTGGCGGGGCGGTTGGTGTAGGCGTAGTCGACGCTGATGTCGGTGCCGTCAGGGCGGGTGATCTTGGCGATCTCGCCCTCGGGTGTGTAGCTGTAGGTGGTGACAGCACCGTCGGTTTCGGTGACGGTGAGGGGCTTTCTGGCGGCGTTGTAATCGATGTGGCGATGTCCGCCGTCCGGGGCGATGACATCGCGAAGGCGCAGGTCGTTGTCGAATCCGTAGCCGGTGACGCCACCGCGGGAGTTGGTGTGTCGGGTGAGACGGCCTGTGCCGTTGCCGAGTTCGAGGTACTCGAAGTCGGCGTCCATAATTCCGTCGGTGCCGCGCTGCGCGACAACACGACCAGCTTCGTCGTAGGTGTTGGCAACCCAACTACCGTTGGAATCGGTCCACGACAGCATCCGATGGTGGTCGTCGTAGACGAAACGGGTTATGCCGCCGACACCGTTGGTGACCGTTGTCAACTCACCACGTTCGTAGCCGAATTCGCGTACACGGGTGATGGATTCGATCCCGTCGACCTCGCCCGCCACGGAGATTGCAGTGACTCGGCCGTCGGCTGAATCCAGAACTACGCGGTAGCCACCGGAGTGGGTGACGGTAGTGGGATCGCCGTTGCTGTTGTAGTGGAATCTGATCCGGTTGTTGTGCCGGTCGGTGATCGCCGAGATCGCATAGTTCCCCAGGAGGGAGTCCAGCCCTCCGAGAACGGGCTCGGGTGCGAAATGCCACACCAGTTCTCGATCCGGATCCCACAACCGGTAGCCGCCCAGGTCGGTACGGGTCAGTTTCCAGCGCTGACCACCGGTGATCGGCACGACACCGACACCTACCTCGGCATGTGGGTAGGCCAAGAGCATGCCGTCTTCGAAGACGACGGTTACACAGCCGGATTCGACGACAACACGCATGTCGAGGGTGGCCGACCATGAGGGGCCGAACCATCGACCGAACCGATAGTTGGAATGGTGGGCACGCTTGAGAGCCAGGCGGAGGATGCCAGGCAGGTCGAGGTCGGTGACCGGGAGCAGGAATTCGCCGGTCGCGATGTTGACCGGATCGCCGCCTTCGCATGTCTGGTCGCGCGTCGAGTCGGTCTCAGGCGGGTTCTTCTGGGCTGCCTCGCTCGCGCTGGGCTCACCGTTCCCGCCGTTGTCGTGGTCGGATCGTAGCTCGGGCCTGCTGTTGTTATCGGGTTGGCCAGGTGAGTTGCCCTCGTCATCGTTTCGACTACCTGGCTGGGTCGGGTCGGGGTCAGCGGCATTGTTGTCGGCACCGTCGTGGTGCGGGCCCGGCTTGCCGGAGTCGCCGTCACCTGGGCTGTTGTCGCCGTCGTGATTGTCTGGTGTGTTGGGGGAGTGGGCGTCGGGTGAAGCCGCTGGGTTCGGGTTCGCTCCATCGGTATCTGGGCTGGGACCAACGGGGGGACCATCATCTGTGTCGTCCGGTTTCGCGGCAGGCGCATTGTCGGGTGGATTGTCGTGCAGCGTGGGAGATTCCGGTTCCGGAGTTCGTGGGGAATCCGGCGATCCCGCGTCGGGATTCGGCCTTGCGTCGCCGTTGCTGGACGGAGCGGAATCTCCGTCCAGCAGATCCGAGCGTGGGGAGTCTGGTGTGGTTCCGGCTGGGTTGGCGGCGGGTGAATCACCGTTGTGCGCTGCGGGATTCGTCGGTGGCGCGGCCGGGTTGTCCGGAGCATGGGGTGAGGCCGGGGTGCCGGGTGATTCGGGCACGTTCCTCCCGGCTGCCCCGGCCGCGTCGTCGACGACGTTACGACCCGCAATACCGAGCCGGGCGGCGTCGGAGGCTTTGTCGACGACAGTGGCACCCGCCTTGGCCGCGCCACCCGCGCCACCGGTCGCCACGGTGAGTAGCGCGTCGCCGGTGAGCGCGCCCAGTGCTTCGGACGGGTTCGTTTTGAACCCCGCCAGCATCGCCGCGCCGGTCGCTTTCGGGTCGGCTGCGGCCAGCACCATGCCGGTGCCCAGGTCCGACATGCTCGACATGTACTCGGCCGGGTGGGTGATGTTGTAGGCGTCGATCGGAGAAATCGAGCGCACGAACTGGACCATTCCGGTCAGCGAGGTCAACAGCCCCGTACTGAAGTTCAGGCGGGCCTGTTCTATCGCCGCGTTCAGGTCTTCGAAATTCGAGCCCCAGCGGGAGAGGAACGGTGGTTCGGTCGGTGCTGTCGCGGTAGCGGCGCTGATCGCGGCCACCGCCGTATCGGCGGCGTTGTCGCGCTGGGTGCGGGCGCCGGTCAGGATCGCTTTCGCGGCGTTGCGGATGTCGGTCCAGGTGTCGGTGAGGTTCTTGCCCTTGCGGTCGTCGTCGGACAGCGCGTTCCACGCGTTCTTGCGGTCGCGTTCTTCCCGGTCGGCTTCCTCCCACTTCGCGATCGCGTCGGCGGCCTTGGCCTGGGCGGCGGTGACCTCGTGGGCCCACGCGTCCAGCGCGGTCTTGGCCTTGCCCATCGCATCCGCGCCGTCCCACCACAGTTTCGGCTGCTTGGCGAACTCCTCGTCGAACGCTGTCGCGGCGTCACCGGTCCAGTCGGCGGTGTCGATCTTGCGCAGCGCGTCACCGGTTTGTTCGATCGCGGTACCGATCTTGCCCAGATGCCCGGTGACCTCGTTGATCTTGCCGACATCGCCGCGGATCAATTCCTTGGGATCGCTGGTTTGGCCGAGTTCCTTCTCCGGTACCGCGCCGCCGGTCGCGTCGACGACCTTGTCGCCCAGATCGTCGAGCCATTCCGACAAGCCGTCGGCGCCAACAGCTTTGGCGACCTTCGACTCGGCATCGAGGACGGTGTTGTAGGCCTGCCCGACCTTCTCGGTCGCCGACTCGACACCGTCTTCGATCGCGTCACCGACACTGTTGAGGAAATCCCCGATGCCCATCTACTGCGTTCCCCCGCCAGGCTGCTGTGATTGCTTGATCTCGGCGACATGGGCGGCCACGCCGGTGTCGAGGCTGTAGGCCTTGTCCGGATTCTCGAGTAGGTACTGACCCGCCGAGCCCAACGTCGACAGGTTGTCACCCATATGCGAGAACGCGTCGCCGAACGAGGACGCGCTGTAGTTGGGCTGCGCGGCGAGGTTCCAGGTGTTGTTGGACAGCACCTGGCCCCAGTCCATCTTCTCGATGTCTTCCTTGCTCGTGTGCGGGTTGCCGGCGAGGTGGGTGAACATCTGTTTGAACGAGTTCGAAATCTGCTCGTCCATGATGTAGTAGCGGCCCGCCGAGAGGTCCAGGATTTTGGCGATCTCGTTGCCGGACTGGACCAGTGCCCGCACACCCCACGACCAGCGTTCGGTGAAAGTCTCGAAGGTGGTCTGCACGTTGGCTTTTCCGGCTTCCATCGCCGACATCGCCAACTGGGAGAAGCCACGCCCGACGGCGCCGGTTTCCCCGACACCGAGATCGGAGAGTTCGGCGATGATGCCGGTGATCCCGTTCGCGGCCTGGGTCAGCAGGGCGGGATCGACGTTCAGATCAGACATCGGCCGGGTCTTCGGGCACGTCCGGCGGGAAGGTCATCGGCTGGTCGCCGAGCATGTCCACCGCGACACCGGTCGGCTCCGGTTGCGCGGCCGCGAACTCTCGCAGGCGGCGACCGAGGAAGGTGTGGAACCGGTACTCATGGTCGGTGACCACTCCCCGCGTGGTCATGAACCGCGCGTATTCGGGAATTCCGGTGAACGCGCACAACCAGGCGATGCCACCGGATTCCAGGGTGAAGACCCGGTCGTCCGGCCCGGTCAGTGGCACCAGCAACGCCGAGGACTCGAAAGCCGCCACCAACTCACTCGGGGCGCCGAATCCCGCGTAGAACGCAGCGATCTCCGACCGCAACCGTGCAGAGTCAACCTCGACCTCGGGCATGCCTGTTCCCCCTCCCCATGGACACCCATCAGCGATACAAGCTATCGAACCTAGGGCTCTGGTTCCACTGGGGGCAACAGACGGTCCATTAGCAGATTCACCGCAGTCGATCTTGGCGCCGGGAGGCTTCCTCGGATGGCCGCTGCAGCACGTCGGCATCACTACTGGGGATTCGTGTCTCCGAGCTGCTGGGCAATCTGTCCGCTGACATGCTGTCGGGCATAGCAGCCGACTACTCCTCGAGAAGGTCCATCGCGACAACAGGGGGCAAGGAGGGCGCGGGCTGGATCGGCCACGTTGCTCTTCTCCGGCCGGTGAGCGTCGACGGCTTCACCATCGCACGAGGCACTGACATGGCCGCAGCGCCGGTGTTGTTCCGCTCACCACCACGGTGAGCGGTCCTCGGGTTGCCCGTAGTTCCATTCGAAGGCTGCAGCGGGCGGGTTTGCCCGGTAGGCGTCGAGCAGGGGTTCCAGCTGGGGTGTCGAGTTGATCGGCGAACCGCCTTCGGCGTTGTTGCAGCTGACGCAGAGCGCGCCGCGGACGAGGTCGGTGTGGTGGTCGTGATCGAGCACAGCCTGGCGGGAACCGCGAGTAGGCGAGATCTTGCCGTTCGCGCGCTGGCCGCACACCGCGCAGCAGCCGCCCTGGTGGTGGAGTAGGAGTTCCACCATTACCCGCCGAAGCTTGATCTGGGACAACCCTGGAGGAAGGTAGTCGGCCAGTCGTGCCCACTCGTTACGGTCGAGCTGTGTCAACTGCTCGACCAGAGTCCTGAGCACGAGGTCGTTGTCGAGTTGTTTGAGTGCCTTGGCCGCTCGCCTGCGAGCGCCTTCTTCTGCTGCGGCGATTGAGTGTTGGACTCGGGATGCCTTCTCGCGGTGAGACAGGCGTGGGCGCTCCACGCTCGTGGTGGTGCGCAGCAGCTCCCACTCGCCGACGAGCCGGTGATTGGAAAGGTGTGGTCGGTTCCGCAGGTATGTCGATGCCCGTCTGAATACAGCCCAGTTCCGTTGCTGCCATGGTCGTTTGGTGTCGATGTAGGTGACGCCGTCCGGTGCGACCGCGTGCGGCCGACACACTCCGTTTGCATCGAGCAGCCTGGCGCGCAAATCAACTAGCTCCTGCTTGAGCCAGAGTTCCGGCGTGCGGGCGAGGCTGATCGCCGCCTCCTCCTCATAGAACGCGCCGTCGCGCCGAAGAATCCTCATACGCGAAGTGTCCGCGTCGGATACGACAAGTTCGAGGACAGCGTCTGCTCGGCAGATCTTTTGGGTGACAGCCGGATCGAGCCTGACGCGCTGACGTTGGCACACGCGTTCGCAGCTGCTGTCGTCGGCGTCCTCTGACTTGGACACGGCCGTGGCGGGTTCGGAAGGCGCTGATGTTGCCGTCGGCTTGGGCGCCGGGATGACCTTGAGGGCGATTGATCTCGTGCTGCGATGTCAGGCCTGCGGTCGGCTGCGTAAGAGAGGCCGAAGGTGCCTGACTTGAGATGCCGAAAGACCGCCCGTATGCGACGGGCGCGGGTGCGAGACCTTGTCTGCCTCCTATTCGCGATGAGGGTCCCGGCAGACTCTCCGGTGTTGTGCTCCATACTCTTCGGCCCTCGCGTCCGCGGTCTCACCTCAACGGTGCCTCGGATGGCAGTGGCTACCGATGTTCTGACGTCGACTGTCGGGTTGCGGTGGCTGGCGAACACGGTATGGATGCGATGCTTCACTCGTTTGCGTGGAGAAGTGCGTGACGTGGGGTCCTCCTTGCTCCCTGACCGCCCGAGGAGGTGAGGAACGATCGTGTCGAAGGCACTGGCATTGACGCATGTTGGGCCGCTTCGACTTTGAACCACCTACCATTCGGCGCAGGTACGTACTTGCGGTGACGCGAGGAAGATAGTCGAGCCAAGGTCATTTGAGCCGTTTCCGGGTCCCGCCGAAGCTACTGTGCAGGTGGAGGGTTGGGTGCGGGATGCAGTCGCCAGACGCTCGAGGAGACTGATCGAAAGTGAATGAGATTTCGCTGTTTGGGTTGTAAACATGCAGGTCAGTTAGTGTGCTCCCCGCGCGAGCGGGGATGAGCC
>NZ_JBHXAY010000163.1:0-10268 GCF_042728775.1 Nocardia sp. NPDC060259 | reverse complement strand
CCTTCATCGCCAGCCTCGAGCACTTCTTCGCCTGGCTCGGAGACTGGATCCTCAACGCCGACTTGGAGAAACACCACGCCGACCCGCGCATGCTCGACCTGTTCCGCTGGCACGGCGCCGAAGAGGTCGAACACCGCAATGTCGCCCACGACGTGGCGATCTACTTCGGCGCGGGCTATCTGCGACGCGCGGTGATGATGATGATCGTCATCCCGATCCTGCTCGTCCTGGTCCTGCGCGGCACCCGCTACCTGATCAACCAGGACCCGGGCATGCCGAACATCGGCTACCCGATGCTGCTGTGGCGGATCCTGGGCGCGATGCGGCGCGGGGCGCTGCCGCGACTGCGCGCGCTCGCGATCAGCGCGCTGTCGACGTTCAACCCGCGCTATTCGCCGAACACGGTCGGGTCGACCGAGCAGGCGATCGCGTACCTCGCCAAATCTCCCGCGGCCAGGGCGGCGAACCAGTGACCCGCCCCGTCCCCACCGTGCTGCCGCCGGACCTGTACGGCAAGCACCTCCACGATCCGACCATCCGGGTCCTCGACCGGATCGCCACCGCGAAGGTGAGTCTGTCGACGCTGATCAACCGGGGCAAGCTCGAATCCGGCGTGGACGACAACCGTTTTCCGGTCGTCGTGACCGATCGGGTACTGGTCGCGGCCGACGCCGATGTGGTGAGTCTGCGCCTCGAGTCGCCGTCCGGGCGCAGCCTGCCGCGCTGGCAGCCCGGCGCGCACATCGACCTCGAACTGCCATCCGGCCGGATCCGCCAGTACTCACTGTGCGGCGACCCCGCCGACCGCGGTGCCTACCGGATCGCGGTGCGCCGCATCCCCGACGGTGGCGGCGGGTCGATCGAGGTGCACGACGAGCTGGCGGTCGGCACGGAACTGATGGTGCGCGGCCCGCGCAACGCCTTCCTGTTCGCCCCACCCGGCCGCGGATCCACCGCGCGCCGACTGCATTTCGTGGCGGGCGGCATCGGCATCACCCCGATCCTGACGATGGCCAGGGCCGCCGACCGGCTCGGCGTGCCGTGGACGATGGTCTACTGCGGCCGCACCCTCGACACCATCCCGTTCCTCGACGAGATCGCCGAGTTCGGTGACCGCGTCACGGTGCGCACCGACGCCGACCACGGCATCCCCACCGCCGCCGATCTGCTCGCCGGCGTCGACGGCGACACCGCGGTGTACTGCTGCGGACCGACCGTCATGACCGCCGCGCTCCTGAGCGCGATCCGGGACTTGGACGGCGTCGAATTCCATTCGGAGCGTTTCTCACCCGCCCCGGTCGTCGACGGTGACCCCTTCACCGTGCACCTCGCCGCCACCGGCGAGGTCCTCGAGGTCGGCGCCGACGAAACCCTGCTGACCGCCATCCTGCGAGCCCGCCCGAACCAGCCCTACTCCTGCCGCCAGGGCTTCTGCCGCACCTGCGTCGTCCGGGTCGTCGCCGGCTCCCCCGACCACCGCGACACCGTTCTCACCGACTCCGACCGTGCCGAGGGAAACACACTCGCGTGTGTATCCCGTTGCCACGGAGACACTCTCGTTCTTGACCTGTAAGGTCAGATGTCGATGCGGCGCGCGAATGTCGGACCCGGTTTCTACACTCCGGGGCGTGACGCTCACCCTCGCCGATCTCGTCGGCTACACCGATCGCGGTCTCGACACCGATCTCGCCCACTGGTTCCCTGACGCCGACCCCGTCGTCATCCCCGCCGAAACCCGTTCGGTGGCACCATTTCTCGAGAAGCTGGCCCCTGCCGATGCCGCCGCACTGGCAGCCTTCGACCGCCGGGTCCGCTCCGGCACGCTCCCCCAGTTCCTCGACATCTTCGACTGGTCCTACGCGTTCGACTTCGCCGGCAACGACTGCGCCATTCTCGATGCCGACTACACCACCGAACTCACCGACGAGGACGTGTTCTCCGTCGGCGCCGACGGCGGCGGCAACCTCTACGTCGTGCTCACCAACGGCCAAGTCGCGGTGTGGTTCCACGAGGAAGAGGTGCTCGAGGGCGGGACCCGTTTCGACAACCTCGACGTCTTCCTCTGGTCGTTTGTGCGCTATCGAGCGGTACGGGCGGGCAAGCTCGCCCGCACCGACGTCGAGGCCGACTTCACCGCGCTCGGCCAGGACGGCGCGCTGGCCGAGAACCTCGGGCTGCTGAGCATGATGGCCTAGCCCTTCAGGTCCTGCCCCTGGGTGCTCAACCCGCGGCAAGCTCGCCGATCGCCGCGCGCAGCCGCGCGGTGGCATCGGCGACGACGGGATCGAGCGCGGGCTCACCGGTGATCCTCGCCATCAACTCGGGGTTCATGGCCTCGACGATGACGGTGTCGGTGTCGCTCGCGGTGCGCTCGCGGCGAACGACCACATTGCACGGCAGCAGCAGTCCGATCTGCCGGTCGATGCCGACAGCGCGATGAGCCAGGGCCGGATTGCAGGCGCCGAGAATGAGATAGTCCTCCATCTCCTCATCCAGTTTGGCTTTCATGGTCGCGCGCATATCGATTTCGGTGAGGATGCCGAATCCCTGGGCGGCCAACGCCGTTCGGGTGCGCTCGATCGCGTCGTCGAAGGTGGTGTGCAGGGTGGTCGACAGGGCCAGCTCCATAGCGGATTCCTTTCGGTCAGGACAGGCGCAGAAACAGTGGCCGGCTGGGTGACCACGTCCTTGCAATCACGGCCCGCCTCGAACATGGCGCGTTCGGACCGATGATGCCGGTTCCGCACATCGCCCACCTCACCCGTGTCAGGTGAACTTCATCGGACGGCGTCTGGTCGCTGGAACTGCGCTATGCTGGCCCAGACAGCAGCGCCTTCTGACAGGCTTGGGCTGCGGCGTCACCGCCTCTCGGCACGATCCCTGCGCAATCAGCGCGACCACCAGATCGAATGCCTTCTTCTTCCCGGTTGTTCTCTGACGCCGGATGTCTGTCCTTTCCCGAGATCGATCGCCGCACCACCGTGTGTCGGCCGATCGATACACACTGCACGGCCTCGACCCCAACAGAATGGAGTGAAAGCCCATGAGTACCCATGGAATTACCGATGGTGCCGAGCGAGCGATCATCGAGAACATGCTCGACCGCAACCGCGCCGCACTGATCGAGACCGCACGCGGCCTGTCCGAGGCCGACGCCCGCAGGCGACTCGTCGCGTCGCTGACGACACCGATCTCCTTGCTCAAGCATGCCGCCGCCGCGGAACGGATCTGGTTTCAGCGAATCTGGGCGGGACTGGACGAATCCGAATGCGACGGATACTCCCGCCGCGACGAGGGCACCTTCGCCGTCACCGACGACGAGTCCCTGGCCGATGTCATCGCCGAGTTCGAGCGCGCCAGCCGGCGATCACGGGAGATCGCGTCCCGTTTCGACCTCGACGACACCGTGGACATTCCCCGCGAGGGAAAGGTCAGCATGCGCTGGACACTGCTCGCCATGGTCCAGGAGTTCGCCAGGCACGCCGGTCACGGCGATATCCTCCGCGAACAGATCGACAATCGCTCCACCGCCATACCGCGGAGTATCCAGCGCTGAATCGCCGGCGATTCCGACGGAAAGTCGTCGGGACCGCTAGACGACCTTGGCATCGATCAGCATTTTCCAGATCTCGCCCTGGTCGACGACCTCGACGCCGAGCTTCTCCGCCTTGGTCAGCTTGCTGTCACCGACTCCCGCACCGGTGATGAGCAGGTCGGTGTTCGCCGAGACCGAGGACGCCGCCGTCGCACCCGCCTGCTCACACAGGCGTTGAAATGTCGGGCGGGCGACCTTCTCACCCGAACGCGGGTCGCTGATGGCGCCGGTGATCACCACCGTCTTACCTTCCAGGGGCGCGCCTGCCGCGACGACCGGGGCGAGGTCCTCCGCGCGCACGTCCAGGTCGACACCCGCCGCACGCAACCGCTCCAGCTCCGGGCGCAGGCGAGTCAGGTGGGCGACCAGCGAGGCGGCGACCTTCGGTCCGATGTCCTCCACCGCGACGAGTCGTTCCTCGCCCGCGTCGGCGACCTCCTCCAGGGAGCCGAATCCCGCCCGGGCCAAACGAGCCGCGGTGCCGTCGGAGGCCATCGGGATGGCAAGGCCGATCAGCGCGCGGCGCAGCCCGACCTGGCGACTGGCATCGATCGACTCGATCATCCGCGCGGCCGAGACCTCGCCGATGCGGTCGAATTCGAGCAGGCGCTCCTGGGTGAGGGTGTAGAAGTCCGAAGGACGCTCCAGGATGCCCGCCTCGGCGAGGCGTTCGATCCACACCTGCCCGATGGCGTCGATATCGGCGGCGGCCCGCGAGGCCCAGTGGATCAGCCGCCGCACCGTCTGGGCGGAGCAGGAAACATTGGTGCAGAACAGCTCTCGGCTGTTGCCCTGTTCGGTCACCGGCTGCCCGCACGAGGGACAGACGGTCGGCGCCACGATCTCGCGCTCCTGGCCCGTCCGCTTCGCCGCGTCGAGCACGCCCGCCACGAACGGGATCACATCGCCCGCGCGGCGCACCAGCACGGTGTCACCGATCTTGATGTCACGGGCGCGGATGACCTCCTGGTTGGCCAGCGTCGCTTTCGTGACCGTCGTGCCACCGACGAAAACCGGCTCCAGCCACGCGACCGGAACGATCTTGCCGGTCTTGCCGACGTCCCAGACCACATCGGCCAGCACCGTGGTCTTCTCCTCGGCGGCGAACTTGAACGCCAGCGCGCCACGCGGCGAGTTCGACCGTGTTCCGGCCGCCGCGTAGGCATTTCGGTCGGCCAGCCGCAGCACCGCGCCGTCGAGGTCGTAATCCAGTTCGTTGCGGCCCTGCTCGATCGCGGTGATCGCCGCCTGAGCCTGTACGGCATCGATGCACAAGCGCATCCGCGCACCCTCGACACCCAGCGCCCGCAACCCTTCCGCGAGGTCGACCGCGGCGCCGCCCGCGGAGGTGTCCAGGTCGAAGCCGAAGAACTGCAGACGGCGCTCGGCGACCGTCGCCGGATCCTTCGCCCGCAGTGTGCCTGCCGCGGCGTTGCGTGGATTGATCAGTGGTTTGTCCGGATGCGCCGTGTTGTAGGCGGCGAAGGTCGAACGCAGCATCACCGCCTCGCCACGCACCTCCACCCGGCCCGGAACATCGATCCGCTCGGGAACGCCGTCGACCAGGGCACGGACCAGCATGGTCACATCGTCTCCGGTGGTGCCGTCGCCCCGGGTCACGGCTCGCACGAAGCGCCCGTCTTCGAAGACCAGGGCCAGCGAGAGGCCGTCGAGCTTGGGCATCACCACCACCGGCTGACCGGGGAAGCGGTTGAACAGTGCCTCGACCTGCTCGGGTTTGGTCGCCTTCTCGAGCGACAGCATGGGACGCGAATGCCGGACCGGAGCGTGCAGCACCGCGGGCGCGCCGACCTGCTCGAGCGGATTCGGGTCGGGCGCGAGGTCGGGGTGTGCCGCGATCAGCGCACGGAGCTCGTCTTCGATCCCGTCGTACTCGGCGTCGGCGACCAGCGGCGAGCCTTGATAGTAGGCGTCGCGCAGCGCCACGATACGGTCGGCGAGTTCTTCGATGCGTTCCCCAGTTTCCACAGCACGCGACGCTACCGATCCCCACCGACAACTCTGCCGCCGAGTAGGCGGAATCCGGGTCAGGACATCGCTGCCCGCCGCGCCGCGACACGCACCCACACCTGCGGATCGGTGCGCGGTCCGCCCGGAGTTGCTGCGCCGTACCGCTGGATCTGGGCGTCGAGGTCAAGGGGCGCGGTCATCGAAGTGCCAGGGGCCAGTGCGTCCTCGACGTGTTCGTCGGGCACCAGCCAGCACACCTCGAACTCGATGCCGTCGGGGTCGCGGGCGTAGAGCGCCTTGGTCGACCCATGATCACTCGCCCCGGTCAGCGCGTGCGCCGCCGTCAGCCGGTCCCGGGCGGCCGCGAGCTCGGACAAAGTGTCCACTTCCCACGCCACGTGATAGAGCCCGACCGAGCCCGCCGGACCGGCCGCGGGCATCCTGGCCTGGAAGAGCCCGAGGTCGTGGTCGTTGGCCGAGCCGGGATGGCGCAGGAAGGCACCGCCGGGAAATCCTTCGGCGAGCCGCTCGAATCCGAGCACGTCCTCGTAGAACGCGATACTGCGCGGCAGATCCGCGACGAACAAGACGATGTGGTTGATTCCCCGCATCTCCGGTGACCTCCTGGCTCGATTGTTCTCGACCCCTCACAGTCCCACGGAATCGCCCCTCGGCAACACCGGATGACCGGGGAGCGGGACACCGACGCCCACCCGCGGCAAGCACCGGGCCTGCCCCACGCCACCTGCCGACTAGTTCGACGGACTTGCCGTGCAGGTAGCTTCTTTCCCACTCGGGCCGGCACCACCGGCCGACCGACCCCACGTCGGAGGATCGACGACGACCGGTGGTGTATCGACCGGCGGCCAGGTGGTCCAGGCGGCAGCGGCGGCGTGTTCGGCGACAGATTTTCCCCAGTTCCACATCGTTTCGCCCCTCCCCGAGCTCATCCGTGGTCTCACCAGGCTATCGGGCGACGTTTGCAGTGCGCCAACGATTTTCGGCAACGCAGGAGGGGCTGATCCCCTGTGCGGCGGCGAGAATCCTTACCGCACAGCGGGACTCGCCTAGCTGAGCGTCTTCAGCGTTGCCGCGTCGTACGGCTTCAGTTCGTCGATCCGGCCGCCGAGGACCTTGGCCGCCCACTCGGGGTCCTGGAGCAGGGCGCGGCCGACGGCGACCATGTCGAATTCGTCGCGCTCGAGGCGGTCGAGGAGGTTGTCGAGGTTGCCGAGTTCGGCGCCCTCGCCGGTGAAGGCGCGGAGGAAGTCGCCGTCGAGGCCGACCGAACCGACGGTGATGGTCGGCTTGCCGGTGAGCTTCTTGGTCCAGCCCGCCAGGTTCAGATCCGAGTCGTCGAACTCCGGGAGCCAGTAGCGGCGGGTGGAGGCATGGAAGGCGTCGACGCCTGCCGCGGCGAGTGGGGCAAGGATCGCCTCGAGCTCCTGCGGGGTCTCGGCCAGGCGCGCGCGGTAGTCCTGCTGCTTCCACTGCGAGTACCGGAAGATCACCGGGAAATCGGGCGAGACGACCGCCCGGACCGCCGCCACGATCTCGGCCGCGAACCTCGTGCGGGCCACCGGGTCGCCGCCGTAGACATCGTCACGACGGTTGGTCTGTGCCCACAGGAACTGGTCGAGCAGATAGCCGTGGGCACCGTGCAGCTCGACGCCGTCGAAACCGATGCGCTCGGCGGCTGCGGCGGCCTCGGCGAAGGCGCCGACGACATCGTCGAGGTCACGCTGGGTCATCGTCTTGCCTGCCCCCTCGGTGCCGTCGGCGCCGATCCCGGAGGGACCCATGGCCGGGGCGTCGGGGTAGGGCTGCTCGCCCTGGTTGCGGACCATACCGATGTGCCACAGCTGCGGCACGATCGTGCCGCCCGCCGCATGCACGTCCTCGGCGACCTTCGCCCAGCCCGCCAGCTGCTCCTCGCCGTGGAAGCGCGGCACCCGGTCACTCTGCCCGGCCGAATCGTGGCCGACGTAGGTCCCCTCGGTGACGATCAGGCCAACCCCGGCGGCGGCGCGGCGCGCGTAGTAGGACCGCACGTCGTCACCGGGGACTCCGCCCGGGGAGAACATGCGCGTCATCGGCGCCATCACGATGCGGTTCGGGACGGTCAGGCCGTTCAACATAACGGGCCGTGACAGGACCTCGGCGGTGCGGGAGGCGTCGGACGCGGTGACGATCACTGGATGCTCCTTGTGGCTACTTGACAATGTCGATGGTTGAGAACTTCAAGCAATACCGACACCGTAGAGGTAATTATTTGAGATGGTCAAGTTTCTGCGGATAAAGTGGTGTCATGACAGAAGCTCCCCGCGTCGACACGGCCCAGCTCATGGAGCTGCTCTCGGTGTCGCTCGGCGCCTACTACGGGGACTTCACAGCCGCGGCGGCGAGTGAGAACCTCACCGCGAGCCAGGGCAAGACATTGACGGTGCTCCGCCGCGGGCCCGTCGCGATGCGCACCCTGGCCAAGGTCTTGTCCTGCGACGCCTCCAATGTCACCGGCATCATCAACCGGCTGGAGAAGCGTGACCTCGTGCGCCGCGAGGCCAGCCCCTCCGACCGGCGCGTCACACGTCTGGTCATCACGCCCGAGGGCGAACGTGTCACCGACGCGATCCGGGCGAAGATGCACGCCACCCAGGATGGCCTGAACAGCCTCGGCGACCAGGACCGCGACCGCCTGTACACCCTGTTGGAACGGGTCTTCCTCTCCCGGCGCTGAACTCGTCATCCGCCCGATACGGGCATGAAGGAACTCCGCTACTCCGGGGCATGAACCATCAGTGCCGGTGGGAGGCGAATTGCGTTCGGGCTGAGCGGAATCCTGTTCGTCGGCAGAGGCGTCGGTTTGTATCGATGACATGGCAACACAGGTAGCGCCGGCCGCCGAGAACCGGCTGCCGATCGCCGTCGAAGCGAGAGTGCGGATCCCCTACGAGCGTCAGGGATGAACGCGCCGCGGATCAGCACGCTGGCGTTCCTGACCCCGGGCAACTACCTCGACGACGATCCGTACAGCGGTCTCGAGGACACGTTGCAGCTGTTCGAGTTCGGCGAGCGCCTCGGATTCGACGGCGCGTGGGTCCGGCAGCGACATCTCGAGCACGGCGTGGGTTCGGCGGCGGTCTTTCTGGCCGCCGCCGCCCAGCGTACGAGCCGGGTCGAGTTGGGCACGGCGGTCATCCCGATCGGTTACGAGAGCCCGTTCCGGCTGGCCGAGGACCTGTCGCTGGCCGATGTGCTGTCGAAGGGCCGCTTGCAGCCTGGCTTCAGCGCGGGGACCCCACCGCATGCCGACCTGATCGGCGATCTGGTCTTCGACGGCGACTGGCGTAGTTTCGACCTGTCCTACAGCCGGGTGGCCCGGCTGGTCGAGAACCTGCGCGGCCCCTACCTCGGCGACGCCGACACCGTCATCCACTCGCCGGGCAACACCCAGCGCCCTCGGCTCCAGCCGCACAGCCCCAGCCTGGCCGACCGCGTCTGGTACGGCGGTGGGAGCACCCGGTCGGTGCGCTGGGCCGCGGAAAGCGGGCTGAATCTGCTCAGCGGCAACATCGTCTTCGGCGATCGCAGCGACGATTTCGCGACCGCGCAGCTGGGCCTGATCAGCGACTACCGCGCGCGGATCGAGCCGTCGCGACCGGCGCGCGTCGCGGTCGGCCGGGTGATCGTTCCGTTCGACAGCGCCGATCGCGCGACCCGCGAGCGGTACCGCGCCTATGCCGCGAGCCGCCACGACCGCACCCTCGGCCCGCAGGGCGAGCGGCGGGTGCTCTACGCCCCCGATGTCGTCGGGACCGCCGAGCAGATCCTCGAACAGCTGCGGGCCGATCCCGTCCTCGCGCAGACCAGCGAACTACGTCTGGAGCTGCCCTACGAGTTCCACCGTGCGGACTACGAGCAAATCCTGCACGACACGGTCGAGCTGATCGCTCCCGAGCTGGGGTGGAAACCCGCGCTCGGCTAGGTCGCGGCGAGATGCCTGCCCTCGGCGAACTCCTCGACGATCTTGGCGCAGAACGCGGGCAGATCACGGGGGTTGCGGCTGGAGACCAAGCCGTTGTCGACGACGACCTCCTCGTCGACAACGGTGCCACCGGCGTTGCGAATGTCGGTGCGCACGCTCGGGTAGGAGGTGCGTGTGCGGCCACGGACGGCGTCAGCTTCGACAAGGGTCCACGGTCCGTGGCAGATCACCCCGATCGGCTTGCCGGTGGCGGCGAAGTCTTTGACAAAGCGCACCGCCGCGGGATCCTGGCGGAGTTTGTCGGGATTGGTGGTGCCGCCGGGCAGGATCAGGGCGTCGTAATCGTCGGGGCTCGTGTCGGCGACGCGCCCGTCGACGGCGAAGGTGTCGCCCTTCTCGACGTCGTGGTTCATGGCCTGGATGCTGCCGGATTTCAGCGAAAGCAGTGTGGTTGTCGCGCCCGCCTCCTCGACCGCCGCGCGGGGCCGGACCAACTCGACCTGTTCGACCCCGTCGGTCGCGAGAATGGCGACCCGCTTTCCTGTGAGCGTCCGTTCGGTCATCGTTGATTCCTTCCGGGTCGGGCGTCGGTGATTGCCTTCTGGTGGCGGTACCGCGGATTCCGGGCCCTAAACAGGATGACCGAAGGTGGGTCGCGAACCGTTCGTGTGCTCTGACGGAAGGAGAAACCGCAACTGCCGTCGGCCCCGCAGGGGC
>NZ_JBHXAY010000162.1:0-10537 GCF_042728775.1 Nocardia sp. NPDC060259 | reverse complement strand
TTTTCTTTTGTGGGTTTGTTTTTTTTATAACACCCCCGGCACTTCGCTTGTGGTTTTGTGGGGGCGGCGGGGGGGGCCCCGCCGCCCCCCGCGCGGGGGCGCGCCGGGGCGCGCGCCCCCCGGCGATGACGGGAGTGATCAGTCCTTGGTCAGCCGGGTCTCGGTCTGATCCGCGGACTCCTCGACGGGGGCGTCGGTCGCGGCGGTGGTCTCCTCGGCCGCCTGCTCCTCGGCACGCACCTCACGGATCGCCTGACGCAGCCAGGTGGTCACGACCTCCTCGGCGATCTCCAGGTCGACGGTGGTGTCGTCGAGGTCTACGACGGTGCCGTACAGGCCCGACGTGGTGATGACCTGGTCACCGACCTTCAGACCCTCCTGCATGCTCGAGACCTTCTCGGCCTCCCGCTTCTGTTTGCGGATACCGAAGAACATCGGCACGAGCAGGGCGAGGATCAGCAGCGGAAACAGGAAGTCCATCGTCGAAGTCAGTCCCTAGTCAGTGGTGGACGTGCAAGTACGCCTGACAGTCTGCCAGTTCCCGGCGGCGGCGACACACCGGACACCGACGCGCGGGCGAAAACGGCCCCGGTCCGCGGTGACGCGAACCGGGGCCGGGCAGTGCGCAGCGGCCGCTCAGGCGCGGCCGTAGGTGTAGTCGTCGAGGGGGAAGGTGACCGCCTCGCGGTGTGCGTTGGCGGTGCTGGTCGGGCGCAGCAGCGCCGCCTCACCGTGCTGGTTGAAGTAGTAGCTGCGCGCGGTGGCGCAGTCGCCGCCGTAGAAGACCGAGCTGCCCAGCTTGCCGGTGACCCGGTCCAGGAACTCGGCGTTGGCCCGCTCGGTGACCTCGAAGGTCCGCTCCCCGCGCCGGAACAGCTCGGTGAACAGCCTGCCCATGTGCTTCATCTGGGCCTCGATGGTGGTGAAGTAGGACAGCCCGCTGTAGGAGTAGGGGCTGTTGAGGCTCAGGAAGTTGGGGAACTTCGGCACGGTGATGCCCTCGTAGGCCTGGAAACGGTTGTCGCGCCAGAACTTTCCGAGATTCACCCCGTCGCGGCCGACGATCTCGATGGCCGGGAAGTTCACGTCCCACAGGTTGAAGCCGGTGGCCAGCAGCAGGGTGTCGATCTCGGTCTTGTGCCCGTCGGCGGTGACGATGCCGTCGGGTTCGACGTGGTCGATCGAGTTCGTCTCCAGCCGCACGTGCGGTGCGTTGAACGTCCTGAAGTACTGGTTGGAGAAGGTCGGGCGCTTGCAGCCGAAGTCGTAGTGCGGGGTGAGCTTGGCCCTGGTCTCCTTGTCGCGCACCTGCGCGAACAGATGCGCCTTGGCCAGCGCGGCGGCCGCCTTGTTCAGCGGTTTGGCCTGCGCGTAGTGCAGCACGCCGACGACCATCAGCGCCTCGAGCATGCCCGTGTTGACCAGCCGGGCCGCCTTCTGGGTGAGCGGCACCTTGGCGAACATCTCCTGCACGACGCCGGGAATCGGGGCGTCGACCTTGGGCACCACCCAGATGGGCGTGCGCTGGAAGACGGTCAGCGCGTCGACCTGCTTGGCCACCTCGGGCACGAGCTGGACCGCGGTGGCGCCGGTGCCGATGATGGCGGCCTTGCGACCGGTCAGGTCGTAGTCGGCGTCCCAGTCGGTGGTGTGGATGATCTTGCCCGCGAAGGACTCGATGCCGGGGAACGGCGGGGTATAGGGCTGGGACAGGAAGCCCGTCGCCGCGAGCAGGTAGCGCGCCGTGACGGTCTCCCCGCCGGCGATCGAGACCACCCACTGCTGGTTGTCCTCGTCCCAGCGGGCGCCGTCGACGACGGTGCCGAACCGCATCCGCCTGCGCAGGTCGTACTTGTCGGCGACGTGCTCGGCGTACTTCTTGAGCTCGGCGCCGGGGGCGAACAGCCGGGTCCAGTGCGGATTCGGCTCGAAGGAATAGGAGTAGGTGACCGAGGCGATGTCGACCGCCAGACCGGGATACCGGTTCACATGCCAGGTACCGCCGAGGTCGTCCTCGCGCTCCAGGATCACGAAATCACGCAGTCCGAGCCGGTCGAGCTCGATGCCGGCGCCCATACCGCCGAATCCTGCCCCGACCACGACCGCGTCCAACTGAGGTGCCACGCCGAACCTCCACATAAATCAGGTGTCTGTTACAGAATGACACATCATTCCGTCGGCGGCGATGGGGGTGGTGGTGGCGAGCCTCGCGCACGGCATCCGAACGCCGGATCCGGCGCTGACGGCGGTGTACAGTCACGCGGTACGGCGGCTGTTCATCGACGGCGTCCGAGTTGCCGCGCGATGACGAAAACCCGTGGGATAGAAGGGCGATCCTGACACAATGACGGCTGTGACGCCCGACGACGTGAGCCGCACCCACTTCGCCATGCCGACCCTGGGCCATCGCGGTTACCACGCGGAAGAGGTCGACGCGTTCCTGGAACTGGTCTCGGCCACCCTCGACGGACAGGGCGTCCTCACCGCCGACGACATCCGTCACGTGCACTTCGGCGCACCGCGTTTCGGCGGCCGCGGCTATCAGGCCGATCAGGTCGACGACTTCCTCGACCGGGTCAGGACCGAACTCGAATACCGCCAGAAGGGCGGCGCCCCGGTGCCCGCGGCCCGGCTCGGCGACGATGTCGCCGACATGCTCACCCCCGACGACGTGCACCGCATGCGGTTCAGCCAGTCGGCGGTCGGCAGGCGCGGCTACCACGAGGAAGAGGTCGACGCGTTCCTCGATCTGGTCGCGGCGACGCTGGCCCACAACGGTCCGGGCAGCCTGACCTCGGAAGACGTGCGCGGCGTCCGGTTCACCGACACCAGGCTCGGCACCCGCGGCTACTCCCGCGAGGAAGTGGACGCGTTCATCGACCTGGTGATCACCGCCCTCGAGCACGCCGAGGGCAGGCACTAGGCAGCTCAGCCCTGGATGCTGTGCAGTTCGGCTTCGCGCAGGTCGTCGGGGAAGACGTAGCGGCGGAACGCCCAGAAGCGGAACGCCATCGCCAGCAGCACGCCCAGGATCTGCCCGGACACGAAGTTCGCGACCGCCTGCACCACCGGATCCACGTGCGGCACACGCAGATTCAGCACGTACAACGAGATCGCCTGCGGAATCATGGTGACGCCGATGCCCAGGGCGCTGATCGTGAAGAACAGCGCGGCCTCGTGACTGCGCTGCCTGCCGCCGCGGGTGCGGAAGGACCATTCGCGATTGAGGATGTAGGAGGCGATGGTCGCGATCAGCGCACCGAGCAACCGCGCGGTCAGCGGCTTGTCGCCGAGCACGGTCAGCTTCACCGCGTACACGACACCGGTGTCGATGAACCACGTGATCCCGCCGACCACCGCGAACTTGAGGAGCTCCCGATGCTTCAGGAGCAGGGAACGCAACGGCTCGGGGAGGCGCTGCACCACCGCATGGACTGCCACAGGGCCGACAGTAGACGACGATCCGGCACCGTGCCCGCCCGGTATCGACGGGCTCAGTCGAGCAGATCCATGCTCGGGTGTGGTTCGCGGCCACGCACTTCGATGGCGCCGATGACCAGATCCGGCGGCGGCACCAGCCCGAGATGCTCCCACGCGGCGGCGGTGGCGACCCGGCCGCGGGGCGTGCGGGCGACCAGTCCGGCGCGCACCAGGAACGGTTCGCACACCTCTTCCACGGTGGCCGCTTCCTCGCCGACGGCGACCGCGAGCGTGGACACACCCACCGGTCCTCCGCCGAAACCGCGCACCAGCGCGCCGAGGACGGCACGGTCGAGCCGGTCGAGGCCGAGCGCGTCGACGTCGTAGACCTCGAGTGCGGCCATCGCGATCGGATGGGTGATCACGCCGTCGGCCCTGACCTCGGCGAAGTCGCGCACGCGGCGCAGCAGGCGGTTGGCGATGCGGGGCGTGCCGCGTGAGCGTCCGGCCACCTCGGCGGCGGCGTCGTGGTCGATCTGCACGCCAAGGATGCGGGCCGAGCGCTGCAGGATCCGCAGCAGTTCGCCGGGTTCGTAGAAGTCCATGTGGCCGGTGAAGCCGAAGCGGTCGCGCAGCGGGCCGGTGAGCGCGCCCGACCGGGTGGTCGCGCCGACCAGGGTGAAGGGGGCGATGTCGAGCGGGATCGAGGTGGCGCCCGGGCCCTTGCCGACCACCACGTCGACGCGGAAGTCCTCCATCGCCAGGTACAGCATTTCCTCGGCGGGGCGGGCCATCCGGTGGATCTCGTCGATGAACAGCACATCGCCTTCGACCAGGTTCGACAGCATCGCGGCGAGGTCGCCAGCGCGTTCCAGGGCGGGGCCCGAGGTGATGCGCAGGGCGGTGCCGAGTTCGGCGGCGATGATCATCGCCATGCTGGTCTTGCCGAGGCCGGGCGGGCCCGACAGCAGGACGTGGTCGGGGGTGGCGCCGCGCTGTTTGGCGCCGCGCAACACCAGGGCGAGCTGTTCGCGGACCCGGGGCTGGCCGATGAAGTCGTCGAGCGAGGTGGGGCGCAGGCCGGTCTCGGCTTCGCCGTCGGAGTGCAGATACCGCGCGGTGAGCGCGGATTCGTCGGTCTCGAAGTCGTCGGTCTCGAAGTCGTCCATGACCTACCTGTTCTTGCCGAGCAGGCCGAGAGCGGCGCGCAGCGCAACGGAGGTGGTGGCGGCGGGCTGGTCGGCCAGCACGGTGTCGACGGCCTGTTCGGCCTGTTTGGCGGGGAAACCGAGACCGATGAGCGCTTCGGCGACCTGCTCGCGTACCGGCGTGACGGGGACCTGCGCGCCGGGCGGGCCCGCGGGCACCGGCACCAGGTTCACCTTGTCGCGCAGCTCGACGACCATGCGTTCGGCGCCGCGCTTGCCGATGCCGGGGACCCTGGTCAGCGCCGCGACATTGCTCTCGGCCAGCGCTTTTCGCAGCGCCTCGGGCTCGAGCACGGCCAGCACGGCCATCGCCAGGCGCGGGCCGACGCCGGAGACGGTCTGCAGCAGGCCGAACAGGTCGCGGGCCTCGGTGTCGGCGAAGCCGAACAGCGTCATCGAGTCCTCGCGCACGATCATCGCCGTGTACAAGCGGGCTTCCTCCCCGCGGCTGAGCCCGGCCAGCGTCGCCGGCGTGACATTGAGCCGGTACCCGACCCCCGCGGCTTCGATCACCACATGGTCGAGCGCGATCTCGAGTACCTCGCCGCGTACCGACGCGATCACCCGCGCACCACCTTCCGTTGTTCGGCCAGCCGTTGTTCGTAGCGGCGGCGGACCTCGTCCGCCTGTGCCTGCGCGGCCGCCATCCGGTCCATCAGCGGCGCCCGCCAACAATGACAGATCGCCAGGGCGAGCGCGTCGGCGGCGTCGGCCGGTTTCGGGGCGACCCGCAACCCGAGGATCCGGGTCACCATGGCGGTGACCTGCGCCTTGTCGGCGGTGCCGTTGCCGGTGACGGCGGCCTTCACCTCACTGGGCGTATGGAAAGCGACCTTGATCCCGCGCCGCGCCGCGGCCAGCGCGATCACGCCACCGGCCTGCGCGGTCCCCATCGCGGTTCGCACGTTGTGCTGGGCGAAGACTCGTTCGATGGCGACGGCCTCGGGACGGTGCGTATCCATCCACTCCTCGGCGGCGTCGGCGACCGCCATCAGCCGCAGCGCCAGCTCCGCCTCCGGCGGTGTCCGCACCACCCCGACATCGAGCGCGACGACCTTACGCCCCGGCCCACTGTCCACCATGCTGAGCCCGCACCGGGTGAGCCCGGGATCGACGCCCATCACCCGCACCGGCAGCCCCTTCGAAGAAACGAACAGTTGTTCGAAAGTCTAGAGCATTCCGCCGCGGCCACCGACCAGCGACACGAGCCCCGAGCGCGCGCCACGACAGCCGCCGGTCGGGGTGTCCTCGTCGAGAACCTTGCCGCCACGCGGGATTCCGCAGCTCAGGCTAGGTCAGTGCCGCGAGGAACACCGTGAGCGCCCGGTCGTCGAACAGGACGAACCGCACCTGCTCCACCGCGGTCTCGGCGGATCGCACGGTGTCGACGGCGATGCGGGCGCCGTCGTCCATCGGCCAGCCGAAGATGCCGGTGGAGATCGCGGGGAAGGCCACCGTGCGGGCGCCCAGTTCGTCTGCCACGCGCAGGGATTCGCGGTAGCAGGAGGCGAGCAGGTCCGAGCGGTCCTCGGTCGCCGACCACACCGGGCCGACGGTGTGGATCACCCAGCGGGCGGGCAGCCGTCCCGCGGTCGTCGCCACCGCCTGACCGGTCGCCAGGCCCTTCCCGTAGCGCGAGGCGCGCAGGTCACGGCACGCGGACAGGATCTCGGGCCCACCCCTGCGGTGGATCGCGCCGTCGACGCCGCCACCGCCGAGCAGCGAGGAGTTGGCGGCATTGACCACCGCGTCGACCTGCTGTTCGGTGATGTCCCCGCGCACCGCCTCGATTCGTGTCACAGGTCCATTGTGCTGGCCGCGCCGAGCACGACACCACCGGATATCGCGGCGTACCGTCGACACCGTCGCCGATCGTCGCTCCACCCGAGTCGAGGAGAACCGCGCATGCCCACACCCACCGGCGAGGTCCTGCCGACATCCGACGGCCGGGATCTGGTGATCACCCGCTCCTTGGGTCTGCCGATCGAGGAGGTCTGGGCACGGCTGACCGATCCGCACCTGACCGTGGCCTGGTACGGCGCCTGGGAGGGCGACGCGGGCACCGGCAACACCATCAGCGTGCAGATGCGGTTCGAGGAGGGCGAGCCGTGGACCGGGATGAACATCGACGACTGCACGCCGCCGATCCACCTCGGCCTCTCCGCCACCGACCAGATCGGGGTGTGGCGGCTGGAGGTGACACTGCTCGACACCGGAGCGGCCACCGAGGTGCGGCTGGTCCACCACCTCACCTCGGAGTACCAGCTGGCCGAGATCCCGCAGATCGGTCCGGGCTGGGAGTACTACGCGGACATGTTCGTCGCCGCCTGCACACACACCGAGCGACCGGTCTTCGCCGACTACTACCCGGCCATGGCCGGCTACTACCAGCAGCGCGTGTCCTAGCCCAAACGCGAACCGCCCCAGCCGATGTCACGGCCGGGGCGGTTGCGAGGTAGTGCCTGAGCTACTCGTCGTCGAGCTCGGCGGCGACCTCGTCGGAGATGTCGACGTTGGTGTAGACGTTCTGCACGTCGTCGCTGTCCTCGAGCGCGTCGACCAGCTTGAGCACCTTGCGGGCGCCCTCGGCGTCGACCGCGACCGACACCGACGCCTGGAAGCCGGACTCGGCGGAGTCGTAGTCGATACCCGCGGCCTGCAGTGCGCTGCGCACGGCGATCAGATCGCCGGGCTCGCTGATGATCTCGAAGGACTCACCAAGGTCGTTGACCTCTTCGGCGCCGGCGTCGAGGACGTGCTCGAGGATGTCGTCCTCGGACAGGCCGTTCTTGTCGAGGGTCACCACGCCCTTGCGGCCGAACAGGTACGCCACCGAACCCGGGTCGGCCATGTTGCCGCCGTTGCGGGTCATGGCCACGCGGACCTCGCCCGCGGCGCGGTTGCGGTTGTCGGTGAGGCACTCGATCAGCACGGCGACACCGTTGGGGCCGTAACCCTCGTACATGATCGTCTGCCAGTCGGCGCCGCCGGCTTCCTCGCCGCCGCCGCGCTTGCGGGCGCGCTCGATGTTGTCGTTGGGGACCGACGACTTCTTCGCCTTCTGGATGGCGTCGTACAGCGTCGGATTGCCCGCAGGGTCACTACCACCAGTGCGGGCCGCCACCTCGATGTTCTTGATCAGCTTGGCGAAGAGTTTGCCGCGCTTGGCGTCGATTCCCGCCTTCTTGTGCTTGGTGGTGGCCCATTTGGAGTGGCCGCTCATGCCCTACTTCCTTCAGGTCGGTTGCGCGTCTGCCCGGGCGGACAAGCTCGATCCAGCCTACTCGGACCGCGCACGACCGTGGACGCGGGCGTTCACCGAGCCTTGCGCACCAGGTCCACGAACAGCTCGTGCACCCGCAGATCGCCGGTGACCTCGGGGTGGAACGAGGTCGCCACGACATTGCCCTGCCGGGCGGCGACGATGCGGCCCTGCGCCGGTCCGTGCGGCACGCGCGCCAGCACCTCGACGCCGTCACCGACCCGCTCGACCCACGGCGCGCGGATGAACACGGCCCGCACCGGTGTGTCGAGGCCGGTGAAGTCGAGGTCGGTCTCGAAGGAGTCGACCTGGCGGCCGAAGGCGTTGCGCCGCACCGTCATATCGATGCCGGACAGGTGCTGGGCGTCGGCCCTGGTGTCGAGCACCTCCGAGGCAAGCAGGATCATGCCCGCGCAGGAACCGAAGGCCGGCATCCCGTCGCGCAGTCGCGCGCGCAGCGGTTCGAGCAACTCGAAGGCCACCAGCAGCTTGGAGATGGCGGTCGACTCGCCGCCGGGCAGCACAAGCCCGTCGACGGCGGCGAGCTCGGATTCGCGGCGCACCAGCACCGCCTCGGCGCCACAGTGTTCCAGCGCGGCAACATGTTCGCGCACGTCACCCTGGAGCGCGAGGACGCCGATGGTCGGCCGGGCGGCAGCGGAGAATGCGTTCACAGGCGCTGAGCTTACGAGCCGCGCCGATGTGCGCCCGCTCACGGTCGCCGTCAAGGTTGCGTCAACGCCGGGTGCATTCGCGCCGGACGGGTCGACACTCACAAGGGTGATTGCACTTCTGCCGCGCAGGAGCTCCGGACCTGCGCCGATCGTCGCGCACCGCCGCGGGCTCACCGTCTCGACCGGGCTGGCCGGTCTGTCCCTGGACGCGATGGCGTCGGTCTCCTACGGCCCCGAGGCGATCGTGCTGGTGCTGGCCACCGCGGGCGGTCTCGGTCTCGGCATGACTCTGCCGGTGACGCTGGCCATCGCCGCGCTGCTCGCGGTCCTCATCGCCTCCTACCGGCAGGTCATCGCGGCGTTCCCGAACGGTGGCGGCGCCTACGCGGTGGCCAAGCGCCATCTCGGGCACCGCACCAGCCTGCTGGCTGCGGCGTCGCTGATCGTCGACTACGTGCTCAATGTGGCCGTCTCCATCGCCGCCGGTGTCGCCGCGCTGACCTCGGCGTTTCCCGGGCTGCACGAGTACACGGTGGGGATCTGCCTGGCGGTGCTGGTCGGCATCACCGCGTTGAACCTGCTCGGCATCACCGAGAGTGCCCGCGCGTTCATGATTCCGACGGTGGTATTCGTGGCGGGCATCTTCGTGGTGATCATCGGCGGGCTGCTGCGGACGGAACCGGCGGCCGTCACGGCGGGAACGGCCGCGGTGAGCGACATCCACACCGTCGGGGTCCTGCTGTTGCTCAAGGCGTTCTCCAGCGGCTGCGCGGCGCTGACCGGTGTGGAGGCGATCGCCAACGCGGTGCCGAGCTTCCAGGAACCCCGCGTGCGGCGCGCGCAGCGGGCCGAGGTCGCGCTGGGACTGCTGCTCGGCACGATGCTGATCGGGCTGGCCGTGCTGATCGAGAAGTTCTCGCTGCAGCCGATCGAGGGCACCACGGTGCTCTCCCAGCTCACCGAAGCCGCGCTCGGTCACGGTGTCGGCTACTACATCGTGCAGTTCGCGACGGTCGTACTGCTGGCGCTGGCCGCGAACACCTCCTACGGCGGCCTGCCGACGCTGACCCGGCTGCTCGCCGACGACAACTGCCTGCCGCACCGGTTCGCCGTCGCCACCCCGCGCCAGGTCTACCGCTACGGCGTGCTGACGCTCGGCGTGAGCGCCGGAGTGCTGTTGGTGGCGGCCGCGGGCAACATGAACGCGCTCGTCCCGCTGTTCGCGATCGGCGTATTCGTCGGGTTCACCATCGCCCAGACCGGCATGGTCCGGCACTGGTGGCAGACCCGTGGCGAGGGCTGGCGATGGCGGATCGCGCTCAACGGCTTCGGTGCGGTGCTGACGTTCGTCGCCGCCGTCGTCACCACCGCGATGAAGTTCACCGAGGGCGCCTGGCTGATCGTGCTCGTCCTGCCTGCCCTCATGGTCGGAATGGAGCGAATCCGCAACGCCTACACCAAGATCGGGCATTCCCGCGGTACTGCCGGTGTGCTGCCCGCGCAGCCGCGCCCGACGGGCACCGCCATCATCGTGCCGATCGCCGAGGTGTGCGAACTCAGCCGGGAGGCGTTGTCGGCGGCCATGTCGATCGGTGACGACGTCACCGCGATACACGTCTGTCTGCCGGGCGAGTCGACGGCGGCGTTCGCCAAAGCCTGGGAGGCGTGGCATCCCGAGGTGCGCCTGGTCATGCTCGAGGACAGTGACGCGACCGTCGGCGGCCCTGTGGCCGCCTATGTCCGTGAGCATTTCGCCGGGCGGCGCAAGGTCGTGGTGATCGCCGAGGTCGATCCGCCCTCGGGCTGGGAGCGCGTCCTGCCCAGCCACCGCAGCGACGAACTCGAACGCGTCCTGCGCAAGATGACCGACACGGTGGTGTGTCATCTGCGCGTGCAGGTGAGCTGAGAACCCGGCCGACGGCCGAGGAATACCGGACCGGTGCGGCGGCCACCCGCACCGGTCCGGCGCACCG
>NZ_JBHXAY010000161.1:0-10788 GCF_042728775.1 Nocardia sp. NPDC060259 | reverse complement strand
AGATTCAACTCCTCGAGGAGCCTTTTGGCCGCCTCCAGTTCGGCCTGCAGCTGGGCGACCTTGGCCTGCTGCGCGCCCCGCGCCGCTTCCAGGATCCCGGCCACGACTTCCTCGACCTCGGGGTGCAGGATCTTGGCGGCCTGGGCGACGGCGCCGCTGGTCACCGCCAAACCCTTCACACTGCGCTTCTTGCCGTTGACCACATCGACGGTCCATTCGCCGTCGGCGGAACCGGTCAGCGTGACGGTCACTTCGGGCGCCTTGGGCTTACGCGCGGCAGGTGCCTTCGCCGGGCGCGGCGTCGCCGGCTTGGGCGCGGCGACGGCCTCGTCGGGCACTGGCGCGAGCGGCCGCGGCGCGGGGGGCGTCGGGGCCGTGCTCGGCAGGGTCGACGGCTGGGTCACAGTGGTGTCCTTTCGGTTGCTCGGCTCGGGCACGCTCTCCGGGCGGGTCCGCGGGGATCCGCCCGGCGCTACGGTAGTCGCGCGGGCCGGCTTGGTCAGCGTCACCTCGCTCGGTCCGAACGACAGCACATCTTTGGAACCGGTGGGCTTTACCTGCAGGAAGTCGCCGTCGGACGGATCGCCGAGCGCGACGACCTTGCCCGACTTGCCCTCGGCGACACCGACGGCGGCGGCGGTGAACCACACCATCGGCGGTTTGCCTTCGGCCAGCTCGCCGGCGATGCGCGCGAGCTCGGCCTCGGACAGTACCTGCTTGGCTGATCGGCGGGATGCGGACTTGGTGCTGGGCGAGGACATCGTGGACTCCGGAAGGTTGGTGCGTTCTACAGCGTGGTGTGCTGGAGATGATGCCGCACCGCACCGACAGGTTCGCAAGTCGTACCACCATCACGGCCCGAAAACCCGTCCGGTGAACGGGCATCCGGGCCGTCCGGCGATCAGCCTCTGGTCGCGTTTCCGCGGGTGGTCGGCCGGATGTTCGCCCGCACCGCGGCGACATCGGGGTACCCGTTGACCGCCATCAGCAGATCGGCCTCGGCGGCGTAGCTGCGCAGCAGGTGCACCAGTCCGCGCACCCCGCCCAGCGCAAGGCCGTACACATACGGCCTGCCGAGACCGACCATGGTCGCGCCGAGACCCAGCGCCTTCACCACGTCGGCGCCGGAGCGGACACCGGAGTCGAACAGCACCGGCACCCGGTCGTCACAGGCGGCGGCGACCGCGGGCAGTGTCTCCAGCGCGCTGAGGCCGCCGTTGGCCTGGCGGCCACCGTGATTGGAGCAGTAGATGCCGTCGGCGCCGAAGTCGATCGCCTTGCGCGCGTCCTCGGGGTGCGAGATGCCCTTGAGGATGAGCGGCAGGTCGGTGATCGAGCGGAGCCAGGTCAGATCGTCCCAGGTCAGCGAGTTACCGAAGGTCGAGATCCAGTGCAGGACAATCATCTTCGGGTCGTCGGAGCCGACCATCGCCTGGAACACCGGGTCGCTGGTGTAGTTCTTCAGCACGTGACCGCGCAGCTGCGGGAAGTTGCCCGACGCCAGGTCGCGGGGCCGCCAGCCGGGGACCCAGGTGTCGAGGGTGACGGTGATGCCCGCGTAGCCGGCCGCCTCGGCCCGATGGACCAGGCTCTCGGCCAGCTCCCGGTTCTTCGGCGTGTACAGCTGGAAGAACGACGGCGTGTCACCGGCGTGCGGGCGCACGTCCTCGAGCGGATCCTCCATCAGCGTCGAGAACACCGCGGGCACACCGGTTTTCGCCGACGCCTGCGCGACCGCGATGTCACCGTGGCCGTTCTCGCCGACGAGGCCGATGACGCCGACGGGCGCCAGGAACAGCGGGCTGGCGAAGGTCTGCCCGAAGGCGGTGACGGTGAGGTCGCGCTCGGTCGCGCCGACCAGCATCCGCGGCACCAGACCCCAGTCGGCGAACGCCTCGGCATTGCGGCGCTGGGTGAGCTCGTCGCCCGCGCCACCGGCGATGTAGTTCAGCAGGGAATCGGGCAGCGCGGCGGTCGCTTTGCGCTCGAGCGTCGCGTAATCCATGGGGAACTCGGGCTGGATTCCGCCGAGGGCGGCCAGGTAGATCTCGTTCTGATAGTCGGCGAACTGACTCATCGCTGAACTTTCGCATGCGAGCCGTGGTTCACAAACCGCAGGGGGGATGTAAGGTGCGTCATACTCGTAAGTAGACAGCAGCGAACCAGCAGCGCGTTCCGAGATTGTGAGTGCCCCTGTCGTGACCCTCGTCGAACACTCGGCCGCGGCCGCACCCGCCGACCCGGACGTTCTCCTCGCTCAGCGCTTCACCAGCGCGGCCATCCGCTACCTCACCCTCCTCGCCTGCGGTCTGTCGCAGGATTCGATGGACCTGCTCACCTCGGTCACCGACCGACTACGCGCGGCCGAGGGCGCGCTACGCGATCCGCTCACCAGCGACCTCGGCTTCGACTGATCCCTCATCGACGTCGCGCCGTCAGTGCGGCCAGGTCGGCCAGCCGATGGGCGCGGGCGATCTCGGCGGGCGTGAACGGTTCGCCGGGACGCACGAAACCCCAGCGGCATTCGTCGCCATCGATTTCCAGCAGCGTGCCTTCGCCGACGTCCCCCGCCTCGGGCGTGCCGGGGGCCAGGTAGCGCGCACCGAGCAGTTCGGCCACGGCCAAGGGCAATTCGTCCGGATCGGCCACGATGCGAGCGGCGATCGCGAGCGCTTTGGTCTGGCCGTCGATCAGCGACAGCACCGTGGCAGGCCACACCCGCACCTCTGATCCGCCGGCCTGCACCACGGCCGCGGTGAGGGTGTGCGCGCTGACCTCGGCGGGCGCTGCGACGACCACTTCGTCCAGGACCGCGTCCTCCAGTTGATGCACATGCACCGTCAGGATGTTGGCGTCGCGATGCGCCAGGTGTTTGGCCAGTGTCTCCAGCGTGCCCGGCCGGTCCGCCAGCCTGACCCTGATCCGCCACAGCGCCTGCGCCTGGTCGATCCGATCGCGATGCCGCAGTTCCGGGCCGTGCAGCCAGCCGCCGAGCATGCGCATCGCCGACGGTTCGACCACCCAGATCACCAGGATCGTGGTGGTGATCGTCAGCAGCGCGACGGTCAGCAGATACGGCGGGTGCAGGTGGATCACCAGCGCGTGCAGCGCCAGTTCCACCGGGAACACCGCCGCCAGTTTGGCCAGCGCCAGCCGGGTGCGGCGGGGATGCGGCAGGCGGCCGCACACCTCGCAGGCCAGGACACCGGGTCGCACCGCTTTTTGCCACATGCGGGTCAGCGTCACCCGGGCGCGTGTCGATCACCGCAGTGGCGCGTAACAGCGGCGTGACAGCCTTCGCGAAATGCGTTGACCTGCAGCGCTATTCCCGGTGATGCCCGCCACTCGCCGTGCTCCGCTGTGACCGTGGGCACCACCGTGAAGCCATAGCCATCGGCAACGGTTGTGACTCGGCTCACCACAAATGATTGACAAAGCCACACGAATGGGCATAAAACAACATGAGTACACATTCTGACGAGCCGGAGGAAACCATGTACGCCGAGGAACGGCAGCAGGCGATCGCGACCGTGATCGGGCATCGCGGGCGGGTCTCCGTCGCCGAACTGGCCGACCAGTACGGCGTCACCACCGAGACCGTGCGGCGCGACCTCGCGGTGCTCGACCGGCTCGGCCTGATCCGGCGCGTGCACGGCGGCGCGGTCGTCTCCGGCGCGCTGACCACGATCGAACTGGGCACCGTCGAACGCGACAGCACGCGCGCCGCCGAGAAGGACCGCATCGCCGAACTCGCCCAGCGGTTCCTGCCCGGCTCCGGTGGCAGCGTGCTGTTCGACGCGGGCACGACCACCTCGCGGGTGGCCGCGGCGCTGCCGACCGATCTGGACCTCGTCGCCGTCACCAACTCGCTGCCCATCGCCACCCGGCTCACCGGATTCGCCGGCGTGCGGTTGCATCTGCTCGGCGGACGCGTGCGCGGGGTCACCCAGGCCGCCGTCGGCGCCGAGACGCTGCGGCTGCTCGGCGAACTGCGCGTCGACGTCGCCTTCGTCGGCACGAACGCGCTGACCGTGCGGCACGGCCTGTCCACGCCCGATCCGGAGGAGGCCGCGGTGAAGCGCGCGATGATCGCCGCCGCCGACCGGGTTGTCGTGGTCGCCGACGCGGGCAAGGTCGGCCGCGAGGATTTCGTCCGATTCGGCAGCATCGGCGACATCGATGTCCTGGTCACCGATACCGATATCCCGGCCACCGCGCACGCGGAGCTGGTCGGCGCGGGGATCGAGGTGGTGCTCGCATGATCGTCACGCTGACCGCGAACCCGAGTGTCGACCGGACGGTCACCCTCACCGAGCCGTTGCGGCGCGGGCAGGTGCATCGCGCCGTGGGCGTCACGTCGCATCCCGGTGGGAAGGGCGTCAATGTGGCGCGGGTTGCCGCCGCGGGCGGTGCGCCGGTCGTGGCGGTACTTCCCGGCGCCGAGGACGATCCCGTCGTGCACGGGCTGCGCTCGGCAGGCATCGGATTTCGCGCGGTGCCGGTGGCGGGTGGGCCGCGAGTCAACCTGACGATCGCCGAATCCGACGGCACCACCACCAAGATCAACGAACCGGGGCGCCCGCTGTCCGGGCGCGAGCTGGCCGAGCTGACGGCCGTGCTCGTCGAACTGGCCGCCGAGGCCGAGTGGATCGTGCTGTCCGGCTCGCTGCCGCCCGGCGTGCCGGTCGACTGGTACGCACAGCTCGTCGCCACCTTGTCCCCGCTCCGCGCGTCGAACGGAGCCCGCCGCACCCGCATCGCGGTCGACACCTCCGATGCTCCCCTGCTGGCCCTGTTCACCGAATCCCTCGGCGCCACACCCGACCTCGTCAAGCCCAACTCCGACGAGCTCGCCCAGCTGACCGGCCTGGATCCGGTGGATCTCGAAGACCCCACCGCCGCCGCGGCGGCCGCTTCGCTCCTGATCGACCGCGGTGCCGGTGCGGTGCTGGCCACCCTCGGTGCGGCGGGCGCGGTCCTGGTCACCGCCGAGGACGCCTGGTTCGCCGCCGCACCGCCGATCGTGCCGCGCAGCACCGTCGGCGCGGGCGACTCCGCCCTGGCCGGGTACCTGCTCGCCGACCTGGCCGGCTCCGCACCGGCCGACCGGCTCCGCACCGCCGTCGCCTACGGGAGCGCGGCCACCGCCCTGCCCGGCACCGAACTGCCCGGCCCGGCGGACATAGCGCTGGACGCGGTCACAGCCCGGCCACTCCGGACGACACCCGACCGACCACCAGCCCCGGCATGAGCACCGCCGATCCTGCTCCACCCCCACTCCCGAAAGACATCACGATGGCCGATTCGATCATCACCACCGACCTGATCACCCTCGACGCCGATCTCGGCGCCGACAAGGACGCGGTGATCATCACGCTCGCCGGCACCCTCGCCGCGGCGGGCCGCGCGAGCGACGCCGACGCGGTGAGCCGGGCAGCGCTGGACCGGGAAGCACAGTCGGCCACCGGTCTCCCCGGCGGCATCGCGATCCCGCACTGCCGGGTGGCTGCCGTCACCACCGCGTCCCTTGCCTTCGCCCGGCTGTCGCCCGAAGTCGACTTCGGTGCACCGGACGGCCCCGCTGACCTGGTGTTCCTGATCGCCGCACCGGAAGGAGCGGGCGCCGAGCACATGAAGCTGTTGTCGTCCTTGGCACGCGCGCTTGTCCGCCCGGTCTTCGTCGCGGACCTGCGGTCGGCAGCGACGCCCGCGGACGTCGTGGGACTCGTCGAAGGCGTGATCAATCCGCCGCCCGGCACTACCCCGACTGCAGCCAGCGTTTCGGCAACGGGTTTGTCGGCGGCTACTGCGGGCGCGGCAGCCGTCGGGGCAGGAACAGCCGGAGCGTCGGCGGGCCGCAGCAACACCGGCGGCGGCTCCGGTAGTGCAGCAACCGCTGGTGCTGCCGCAACGGCCGGAGACGCACACACTGCTGGTGACGCTGACCGCACCGAAACTGCGGGCGGCCCCACGCCCACCGGTAGTGCCGGAGCCACGGGTGTTTCCGCAGCCGCCGCTGACGCCGGAGCGATGGCTGGTTCTGGAGCGGCCGGTAGTGCCGAAACTCCCGCCGGCCCCGCCGACCGTCCTACGGCGACCACCGACGCAGCTGCCACGCCCAGAATAAGAATGGCCGAAACAGCCGTCACTCCAACAACTTCCACAGCAGGTGCGGTCGCGACAGGCCGCGCGTCAACCGCCTCGGGAGCTACTGATGCCGCTGACCACGGTTCTGCTGGCGAGTCGGCCTCCGGCGCGCGACTGAAGATCGTCGCTGTCACCGCCTGTCCGACCGGCATCGCGCACACCTATATGGCCGCCGACTCCCTGGTCGCCGCGGGCGAGCGGGCCGGTGTCGACGTGGCCGTGGAGACTCAGGGCTCCAGCGGCGGCGACAAACTCGACCCCGCCGTCATCGCCGCCGCCGACGCGGTCATCTTCGCCACCGACGTCGGAGTGAAGGATCGGGGCAGGTTCGCGGGCAAGCCGGTCGTCGAATCCGGCGTCAAGCGCGCCATCAACGAACCCGACACGATGATCGCGGAGGCCGTCACAGCGAGCACCACCCCGGGCGCCGCCACGGTCGGCGGGACAACACCCGCACCGTCACAGGCGGCGGCCAAGGGCATCGGCTGGGGCACGCGCCTGCGGCAGATCCTGCTCACCGGTGTCAGCTACATGATCCCGTTCGTCGCCGCGGGCGGTCTGCTGATCGCGCTGAGCTTCCTGCTCGGCGGCTACGAGATCTCCGACAGCGCGAAGGACATCGTGCTGAACAACTCGATCACCGATCTGCCCGACGGCGGCCTGGCCACCTATTTCGGCGCGGTGCTGTTCCAGATCGGCTCGCTCGCGTTCAGTTTCCTGGTTCCCGCGCTGGCTGGCTATATCGCCTTCGCGATCGCCGACCGGCCCGGTCTGGCGCCAGGGTTCACCGCGGGCGCCATCGCGGTATTCGTCGGCGCCGGATTCCTCGGCGGTCTCGTCGGCGGTCTGGTCGCCGGTTTCGCCGCGCTGTGGGTCGGCAAGCTGCCGGTGCCGACGTGGGCGCGCGGGCTGATGCCGGTGGTGGTCATTCCGCTGCTGGCGTCGCTGATCGTCGGCGTCGCGATGTTCGTGTTGCTCGGTAAGCCGCTCGCCGCCGTCACGAGCGGGCTCACCGACTGGCTCAACGGCCTGTCCGGCACCTCGGCGATCGCGCTCGGTGTCATCCTGGGCGTGATGATGTGCTTCGACCTCGGCGGGCCCGTCAACAAGGCCGCCTATTCCTTCGCCGCCGTCGGCCTGTCGGTGACCGACACCGCGACGCTGCGGATCATGGCCGCGGTGATGGCCGCCGGCATGGTGCCGCCGCTGGCGATGGCGCTGTCGACCACCCTGCGCCCGCGCCTCTACACCGAGGCCGAGCGCGAGAACGGCAAGGCAGCCTGGCTGCTTGGCGCCTCGTTCATCTCCGAGGGCGCGATCCCGTTCGCCGCGGCCGACCCGCTGCGGGTGCTGCCGTCGATGATGGTCGGCGGCGCGGTCACCGGCGGCCTGGTGATGGCCACCGGCGTGACCCTGAGCGCGCCGCACGGCGGCATCTTCGTGTTCTTCGCGATCGGGCACCTCGCCTGGTTCGTGCTGTCGCTGCTGGCGGGCACCGTCGTCGCCGCGCTCTGCGTGACCCTCGCCAAGGAAATCACCCGCAAACAGTCCGTGTCCCCCGCCCTCGTTCCCGCGTAATCCATTCGCACACAAGGAGATATCCCATGGCCAGCACCACCGTCATCGTCGGCTCCTCGATCGGCCTGCACGCCCGCCCCGCCGCCCTGATCGCCGAAGCGGTCGGCGCGGCCGGGGTCCCTGTCACCATCGCGCTCACCGGCGGCGACCCGGTGGACGCGGGCTCGGCCCTGATGATCATGACCCTCGGCGCGGCCCAGGGCGCCGAAGTAGTGATCAGCAGCGAGGACCAGCCCACGCTGGACAAGATCGCCGAAATGGTCGCCAGCGACCTCGACGCCTGAGTCCCCCGACCCGGACAACGCGAAAGGCCCGGAACCTGGTGGTTCCGGGCCTTTCGTTTGTAGCGGGGACAGGATTTGAACCTGCGACCTCTGGGTTATGAGCCCAGCGAGCTACCGAGCTGCTCCACCCCGCGTCGGTAAGAACAACCGTACACAGGGGCGGGAGGAGGCACCTAATCTGCTGATCAGAGGTGTTTTCAGGCCGGGGATGCGGCTGGATGCAGGGGTTCGGGCGCGGGGTCGGGGCGGGTGGTGGCCAAGTGGCGGGCAGCCAGCATGATTCCGAAGGCCGTGGCGAGCATGACGAGCAGGACAACGATCGACGTCCAGAACATGGTGTCGTAGAGGGCGATGTCGGCGCGGATGATCGCCCGGCGTGCGTAGGTCATCGGGGCGATGTCCTCGAAGGGACGGAACGCGGGCGGCGTCGTGCCCGAGGGGAATACGCCGCCGAAGGTGAAGATCTGGAACATGTAGAAGGAGAAGGCGGCGATAGAGCCGGAGACCCGGCCGAACAGGACGATGAACGCCTGGGTGGTCACCGCGGCCACCCCGCCGACCAAGGCGATCACGACCGCCATGACGGGCCAGTGCTGCGGGGACCAGCCGGCCGAACTGCCATAAGCGGCCGCCAGCGCGGCCAGAACGATGACCCCGGCCGCGCCGACCGCGGAGCCGCGCAGCAGCGGGGCGGCGGCGCGGCGCCACGGGGTGCGGCCGGTCGCGGGACCACGCCACGGGCGCAACAACATCCAGAGCACGATGGCGGCCAGGAAGGCGGCCATCACCACCAGGACCGGGCCCGCGCCGCGGGAGATCTCCTTCTGGCTGCGGTCGCCGCCGCGCACCACCTGGCTCGGTTCCTGATTGCGGATATCCATGGTGACCGGCTGGGCGATCACGTCGGCCGAGGCGGCGGGGTCGGTGATATGGGGTGCAACCGCCGCGCCGTCGCGCAGGCCGGTTTCGAGTTGGGTTGCGCCGTCATCCAATTGGGTGACGCCCGCGCGAAGTTCATGGCCGCCGTCGGACAGCTGGCGCAGGCCGGTGGACAGCTCGGTCGCGCCGGTGCCCAATTGGCCCGCACCGTCCCGCAATTGGGTCGCGCCATCGGCCAGGGCGAGAACGCCTGCGCGGTACTCGGCGTTGGGGTCGGTGAGCTGGCGCGCCAATTCCTCGGTGCCGTCGCGCAATTGGGTGAGCTGGCCGACCAGGGAGTCGGGATCGCCGGGGTTGACCTGTCCGATCAGGTCCTTCAGCTGGGTGATGGCGTCGGCCAGTGCCGGATCGGCGTTCTTGCTCAGCTCGTCGAGCAGCGGGTTCAGCTGGGTCGAGAACTGTCCGGCGGGCTGGAGGGCGTCCAGCAGCGGCGTGATGATCTGGTCCACGCCGTCGCGGATCTGCGTCGCGCCCGTGCCGAGTTGATCGGTGCCGGTGACCAGTTCGTGCGCGCCGTCGGCGAGTTGCACGGTTCCGGTGTGGAGTTCGCCGGCGCCCGCGACCAGTTGCGTCGCGCCGGTGGCGGCCTCGTCGAGTCCGGTCGAGAGCTGTCCGGAGCCGTCGGCTAGTTGCGCGGTGCCCTGCGCCAGCTGGGTCGCGCCGCGCGCGGCGTCGCCGATTCCGGAGCCGAGGCTGTTGACACCGATCAGGATCTGGGAGGCGTAGCCGCGGCCGATCGTTGCCGCGATCTGGTTCTGCGCGTCCGCGACGACACTATTGGCGACGGCGGGGCCGAGCGTGCCGTTGAAGTCGTTGTAGTACACCGCGATTCGAGCGCGCTGGGGCACCGGGTCGGTCACGCTCAGCACGCTGCGGGTGAAATCCGCGGGGATGACTACCGAGAAGGCGTACCGGCTCTCCCGCAGACCCCGCACCGCTTCGTCGCTGCCGACCCGATGGAACTGCAGCTCACCACCCGACACCAGGGTGTCGAGGATCTCGGTGCCCATGTTCTGAGCCTTGCCGTCGGAGATGCCGCCGACATCGTCGCTGGCGACGGCGACGGGAATCTGCTTCAGATACAGCTCCGGGTCCCACATGATCCACATGTAGACGGCGGAGACCAGGGTCGGCACCACCAGGAATAGGACGATCAGGACTCGTGCCGGTGTCGATGCCCCGCGCGTTCGGAGCATGCCGCCGATGCGAGCGCGGATGGATGTCGATCTGTCTGCCACGGCGAACCCCGATACTGCTCTGCTGATTTCGGGACTCAAGCTACCTGGTCATGCGTCCAGCAGGTGTGAACTCGGTGAAACACCTTCCCGGCTCACCGGATCGCGTCGACCACCAGCGCGGTCGTATTGTCGGTGCCGCCGCGCCCCAGCGCCGCCCCGACCAGCCCCTCGGCAACCTGGCCCACCGAGGAACCCTGCGCCAGGATCGATTTGATGACCGGCATGCCCAGTTGCTTGCCCACCCCGTCGCTACACAACAGCAGCCGCCCCGCACTCGAACCGGTGGCGGTGCACCCGATATCGCCGGGACGCACGGTGCGCACCGACGTGGTCACCAGATGACGCATGCCCGGCAGCGGATCGCGCCCGCGCACCCGCAAGTATTCGGCCACCGTGTGATCGGTGGTCACGCGGTGCAGCACCCGGCCGTTCCAGCGGTAGGCCCGGCAGTCGCCGACCCACGCGATATCGCACGGAGCGTCCAGCCGACCCTCGCTCGGGAGCACCGCGACCACCAGCACGGTGTCGGCGGAGGACTCGGATAGCTCGGCCAGCAAGCCGCGCTGCGCCGCCAGGATCGCGGCCCGCGCCCCCTCCGCCAC
>NZ_JBHXAY010000160.1:0-11018 GCF_042728775.1 Nocardia sp. NPDC060259 | reverse complement strand
GGTCAGGCACCGTTGCTTGCTCCTTCGTCGCCTACGCAACGGCACCTGACCGGCGGGACGGCCGCGAACCGGCCACTGCGTGGCCGTCCCCTCCTCAGGGTCGGGGAGTACGGGGCCGGGTTTGTTCGGCGGCCGTCCGGGGGCCCGGGTGCGGGGCTGGAAATCCGGTGGCGGGCGTGTGAAACAATCACTCATCGTGAAGAACTTCGAATCCCTGTTCGCCGAGCTGACCGAGCGTGCCCAGACCCGTCCCGAGGGTTCCGGCACCGTGGCCGCGTTGGACGCCGGCGTCCATTTCCAGGGTAAGAAGGTGCTCGAGGAAGCCGGTGAGATCTGGCTGGCCGCCGAGCACGAGAGCGACGAAGCCCTCGCCGAGGAGATCTCCCAGCTGCTGTACTGGGTCCAGGTGATGATGGTGGGTCGCGGGCTGAAGCTCGAGGACGTGTACCGACATCTGTGACGGCTGATCCGTCCGGTCGACACCTCCTCCCGTCTTCTCCCCGAAAGGACCCCATTCCCATGTTGCGCGTCGCAGTTCCCAACAAGGGTTCGCTGTCGGAATCCGCCGTCTCGATCCTGAGCGAGGCCGGTTACCGCAAACGCACCGACTCCCGTGAGCTGACCGTTCTCGACCCCGTCAACCAGGTCGAGTTCTTCTTCCTGCGGCCCAAGGACATCGCCATCTACGTCGGCTCCGGTGAGCTCGATCTCGGCATCACCGGCCGCGACCTGGCCCTCGACTCCGGTTCGCCGGTCAGCGAGCGTCTGTCGCTCGGCTTCGGCCGCTCCTCCTTCCGCTACGCCGCCCCGGCGGGTGCGGACTGGAAGGTCGAGGATCTGGCGGGCAAGCGCATCGCCACCTCCTACCCGAACCTGGTCCGCGCCGACCTCGCGCGCTTCGGCATCGAGGCCGAGGTGATCCGCCTCGACGGCGCCGTCGAGATCTCGATCCAGCTCGGCGTGGCCGACGCGATCGCCGACGTGGTCGGCTCCGGCCGCACCCTGCGTCAGCACAACCTGGTCGCCTTCGGTGACTCGCTGTGCGATTCCGAGGGTGTGCTGATCGAACGCACCGGTTCCGACCAGAACGACCGGGCGCGCAATCAGCTCATCGCCCGCATCCAGGGTGTCGTGTTCGCTCAGCAGTACCTGATGCTCGACTACGACTGCCCCAAGTCGCTGCTCGACGAGGCCGTCGCCATCACCCCCGGCCTGGAATCGCCCACGGTCTCCCCGCTCACCGACCCCGACTGGGTCGCGGTGCGCGCCCTGGTCCCGCGCAAGCAGGGCAACGATCTGATGGACCGCCTCGCCGACCTCGGCGCCAAGGCTATCCTCGCCACCGACATCCGGTCCTGCCGCGCGTTCTGACCCCTGTTCGTCCCGATCGGCCCGGCGCGCGCGATGTGCTCGCCGGGCCGATCGCGTAGGCGGCCGATCGGGGGCGCCGCGCGAGATCGGTTCAGGGTGAGCGCAATCGGTGTGTGCCGGGGGAGCGCGTTGCTACCTTGCGGTTTCTCGATGAGGAACGCAAGGAGTCACCATGTCCGGAACACAGCCCGAGCCGCGGCCGGGTAGCGCCTTCACGTGGAATGAGGACTGGCTGGCCACGGTCGTCGGCCTCGCGCTGATCGGTCTCGTTCTGGTCGGGGCGATCCCCGAGTGGCTGGTGCCGTGATGAGCGAGCCGAAGGCCACGACGGAAACCGCTGCGCTGCAAGCGAATCCGCGCCCGACGAGCACCGACATCGTGGCCGGGATCCTGCTCGTGCTCGCGCTCGGCGCGCTGACCCGCTTCTTCGACACCCAGGTGCCGCAATGGGCGGCGGACACGCCGTTCAAGCGGATCGCCAAGTCGGTCGAATACCCCGTGTACGCGATCGCGATCGGCCTGATCGGCAATGTCGTGCTGAGCAAACTCGGCCTGCGGGAACGGCTTTCGGCCGGGTTCCGGACCGAGTTCTTCATCAAGACCGGGGTGGTGCTGCTCGGCGCGTCGATCAATCTGAAGATCCTGGTGACGGCGGCGGGACCGTCGATCGTGCAGGCGCTGGCGCTGATCACCATCGTCTTCGGGTTCACCTGGTGGTTCGGTGGCAAGCTCGGGCTCGACGACAAGCTGCGGGCGCTGCTGTCCTCGGCGGTGTCGATCTGCGGGGTGAGCGCGGCGATCGCGGCGGCGGGGGCGGTGCAGGCGCGGCGCGAGCAGATCGCTTACGCGGCGTCGCTGGTGATCATCTTCGCGCTGCCGTCGATCTTCCTGTTGCCGTGGCTCGCCGAGGCATTGGGCCTGTCGGACGCGGTGGCGGGCGCCTGGATCGGCGGCAATATCGACACCACGGCTGCGGTGGCCGCGGCGGGCGCGCTCACCGGTGAGGACGCCCTGAAGATCGCCACGATCGTCAAGACCACCCAGAACGCGCTGATCGGGCTGGTCGCGATCGCGCTGACCGCCTGGTTCGCCTTCCGGGTCGACCGCACCCCGGGCGCGGCAAGGCCGAGCCTGGGCGAATTCTGGTCCAGGTTCCCGAAGTTCGTGCTCGGCTTCATCGCCGCCTCGGTCATCGGCACCCTGTATCTGCAGTCGGTCGACAAGAAGACCGGCGCCGCGCACATCGCGATCATCAACGATCTGCGCACCTGGTTCCTGATCCTGGCCTTCGTCTCCATCGGCCTGGAGTTCTCGCTGCGCGGTCTGCGGGAGGCGGGCTGGCGTCCGATCGCCGTCTTCGGATCCGCCGCCGTGGTGAATCTGGCCGTCGGCCTCGGTCTTTCGGTGCTGTTGTTCCGCGACTTCACCGTGTGAGCCCGCCGCGCGGCCGTCGGTGATCGGCGGCCGCGCGAGCCGGTCCGGCGGGGCGTCCGGCTCTCAGACGTCCTCGGGCGGCCGCACGTCCGGCAGACCCAGCTCGACCGGCGCCGAATCCTGCTGCGGCCACCCCGGATACGGCGGCGGGGTGCCGCCGAATTCCGGGCACAGGCTCTGGAAATCGCAGAAGCGGCACAGGGCGTTGCGATTCGGCGGGAAGTCGCCGGTGCGGCCCGCCTCGAGGATCGCCTGCCACAGCGCGATCAGGATGCGTTCGAAGCGCTCCAGTTCCTCGCGGTCGGGGGCATAGGTGAGCAGCACCTTGTCGGCCAGATAGATCAGGCGCAGCTGGGCGGGCACGATGTCGCGGGTGCGCAGGATCATCAGCGCGTAGAACTTGAGCTGGAACAGCGCGCGCGCCTCGTGCAGCGGGCCGGGGGCGCGGCCGGTCTTGTAGTCGACGACCCGCAGCAGACCGTTCGGGGCGACATCGATGCGGTCGACGAACCCGCGCAGCGGGATCTCACCGGCCAGATCGACCTCCACCCGTTCCTCGAGCGCGTGCGGCTCGAACCTGGTCGGGTCCTCCAGCTCGTAGTAACTCTCGACGAGCCGCCGCACCTCCTCGAACAGCGCCTCCGGGCCGTCGGCGGCGACCAGTTCGTCGATACCGTCGCGATCGGCGCGCACCCGATCCCACGCACCGGGCACCAGCTCGGCGGCCCGCCGCGGATGGCGATCGGCCGCGGGCAGCCCGAACAGGTCCTCGAGCACCGCGTGCACGACGGTGCCGCGCACGGCGGCCCGCGACGGCGGCTCCGGAATCCGGTCGACCGCCCGCAACCGGTACTTCAACGGACACTGCTTGAAATCGGCTGCCCGCGAAGGCGACAACGCCGGACGCGACCGGCGAACCGGTTCACCGGCGGTGTCGTCGGCGAGGGACGCGGACACGGGCACTGACATAGTTCGCAGGGTATCGGCAGCCACCGACACCGATCCCGGCGATTCGGTCGCGGCGGTGCCGTTCTGCCAAGATCACCGCATGCGTCGAATGATTCGGGTGGGGGCGGCCGTGGCCGCGATGATCGCGCTGAGCGCGTGCGAGGAACCGGGCAAGACGGTGCGGGTACCCGCACCGACGTCGTCGGCGGCGACCTCCACCGAGAGTCCGGAGCAGGCACTGCGGACGGGCAAGCTGGCCGAGGGCATGCGGATCGCGGAGGTGCTGGCGCTGCCCACCGACATCGACCCGCGGTATGTGCGCCACGCAAGCTCAGATGTCCTCACCTCGGCCCGGTTGATGGTCTCCACCGGACACCACGCCGCGATCGCGGCCGTCGCCGACGCCAACGACCTGCTGGCCGGTTTCCTCAGCCAGCGTTCCAACGGCGGCAAGGGCACCGCCGGGACCGACTGGCTCACCCACGGCGTGATGCGCTTCCCCGATGCCGCCACGGCGGCCTCCGCGGCCACCGAGTTCGCGGCGGCCGCGACCTCCGAACGCGGGATGATGCAGAGCGCCGACTGGACCCCCGCCACCGTGGCCGACGCCCCGGAGGCCCGGTTCGTGCTCCTCGAGGAACGGGGCAGGCTCGAGGGCATGGCCTTCACGCCCTACCGCGACTATGTGATCTTCACCGAAGTCCGCGCCGGCGGGCGTTCCGAGATCGAGGCGACCGTCGTCGAGGCCCTGAAACGTCAGCGGCCGCTGCTCGAAGCGTTCACTCCGACAACGGAATCCGAGCTCGCCCGGCTACCCTACGACCCGGACGGCATCTACGCGCTCTCCGTCGGCGACAACGGCGGCGGCCGCGGGGCCTACCGGCAGCACGCCGCGCTGCTGTTCGCCGAGGACCAGCAGGCCGCGGTGACGCTCTACCCCAAGGTGGGTGTGAGCGCGATGGCGAACAAGGGCAGCACCGTCTACCGCGCCGCCGACGCGGCGGGCGCGACCGAACTCGCCACCGCCACCGCCGCCGCGATCGGCACCGCGCGGGACATGAAGACAGCCCCGGCACCGGCCGACGTCCCCGGCGTGTCCTGCCTCACCGACGGCAACGAGCACGCCAACGCCTGGGTGTGCCTGGTCACCGCCGGACGACATGTCGCCGAGGTCTGGGCCAAGACCAGCGACGACGCGCACGCCGGAGCCCGCGAGCAGCAGCGGGTGCTGGCGGCGGCGAAGTAGCCGCGACGGGTCACCCCGTTCGGTGGGTGATCGCGCGGACCTGGCAGGCTGGAGGCTTCATTCGAAGAACGGAGATACATGACGGCCAGACGGACCGGTCCATTCGCCATCGGGGACCGGGTGCAGCTGACCGATGCCAAGGGGCGCCTCTACACGGTGGTGCTGGAGGAAGGGAAGGAATTCCACACCCACCGCGGCGGCATCAAGCACGACGACCTCATCGGCACCGACGAGGGCACCGTCGTGAAGTCCACCAACGGCACCCCCTACCTGGCGTTGCGCCCCCTGCTCGTCGACTATGTGCTGTCGATGCCGCGCGGTGCGGCCGTCATCTACCCCAAGGACGCCGCGCAGATCGTCCACGAGGGCGATGTGTTCCCCGGCGCCCGGGTGCTCGAGGCGGGCGCGGGCTCCGGCGCGCTGACCTGCTCGCTGCTGCGCGCGGTCGGCCCCGAGGGCGAAGTTATCTCCTACGAGATCCGCGACGACCACGCCGAGCACGCGATTCGCAATGTCGAGACGTTCTTCGGCGAACGCCCGGCAAACTGGTCGCTGACCGTCGCCGACGTCGCCCACTACGAAGGTGAGCAGGTCGACCGCGTTGTCCTGGACATGCTCGCTCCGTGGGACGCGCTGCCCGCCGTGTCCAAGGCGCTGGTGCCCGGTGGTGTGCTGATCTGCTACGTCGCGACCGTCACCCAGCTGTCGAAGGTCGTCGAGGCGCTGCGTGAGCAGGAGTGCTGGACCGAGCCGCGCTCCTGGGAGTCGATGGTCCGCGGCTGGCATGTCGTCGGCCTTGCCGTTCGCCCCGAACACCGGATGCAGGGCCACACCGCGTTCCTGGTGAGCGCGCGCAGGCTCGCCGAAGGTACGGTCACCCCCAAGCCGCAGCGGCGTCCGTCGAAGGGCTGACGAGGTTTCGGTTCCCCTGATCCTGGGCAGCTTTCGATGTGGGCGCCCGAGTGCCCACATCGAGAGCCGCCCCCCGGGGAGCGGCGTGGATCCCGGCCCGTCGGCCGGGGCAGGGAGGGGACCCCATGTCGAGAATCGAACCGACCGCCGCGAAGGACCCGGCCGCCGGGACGCTGTATCCCGGTGAGTCACCACGGATCTACCGCGCGCTGTTCAACGTCTTCCCGCCGTACCTGTTCGGCGGAGTGCGCGTGAAACACATTGCCGCCGACTGGACTTCGGTCCGCGTCGCCTACACGGTGCGTCCGTGGAACCGCAACAATCCCAACCGGGCCGCGTTCGGCGGCACCCTGTACTCGATGACCGACCCGTTCTTCGCGATCATGGCCTACGGCCAGCTCGGCCGCGGCTACCGGATCTGGAACATCACCGGGTCCATCGAGTTCCTCACCCCGGGCCGTGGCACCGTCACCGCCACCATGGGCCTGTCGCGCGAGCAGGTCGCCGAGATCCGGCAGGCCACCGAGTCGGGGGCGAAGTCGATCACCGAGCACAGCGCCGAGATCGTCGACGGGAACGGCACACTCGTGGCCCGCGCCGCCCAGCAGCTCTATGTCCGGCGGCTGCGGGACTGAGCGCCTCACACCGGAAACAGGCTGTGCTTGCGGGGATTCGGTTCCGCGGACTGCTCCTTCTCCCGCAGCAGGCGCAGGGCGTGCCGGATCTCCAGGCGGGTCTGGGACGGCTCGATGACGGCGTCGATGTAGCCGCGTTCGGCGGCCACCCATGGCGTGGCGACGGTGGCGTTGTAGTGGTCGATCATCGCGTCACGGACGGCCGGGCGCTGCTCCTCGGGCACCTGCTGGAGCTGTTTGCGCCCGATCAGGTCGACCGCGCTCTCGGCGCCGATCACGGCGATACGCGCCGTCGGCCACGCGAAGCTGACATCGGCGCCGATCTGCTTGCACGCCATGAATCCGTAGGCGCCGCCGTAGGATTTGCGGACGACGAGATTGACGATCGGGACCGTCGCCTCGATGATGGCGCGAAACACCCGGCCGCCGCGCACGATCACCCCGTTGCGTTCCTCCTCGATGCCGGGGAGGACGCCGGGGGTGTCGGCGACGAAGACCAGCGGCAGCCCGAAGGCGTTGCACAGGCGGATGAAATGGGTCGCCTTGTCCGAGCAGCGGGCATCGATCGCGCCGCCGAGCACCAGCGGCTGATTGGCGACGACACCGACCGGCCTGCCGTCGACCCTGCTGAAGCCGGTGATCAGGTTCTTGGCTGTGCCGGAACGGATCTCGTGGAAATCACCGTCGTCGAAGATCCGCAGCAGGATCTCGTGCATGTCGTAGCCTTCCCGATCCGAGTCGGGGATGATCGAGTCGAGTTCCCGGTCGGTGACGGTGGTCTCGGGTTCCAGGCCGGGATTGACGATCGGCGGCAGCTCCAGGCAGCTCGACGGCAGGAAGCTCAAATACGCTCTGGCCCAGGCGAAGGCCTCCTCCTCGGTGGCGCTCACGTGGTGGATGGTGCCGTTGCGGACCTGATTGTGCGCGCCGCCGAGCTCCTCCATGCTCACGTCCTCGCCGGTGACGGCCTTGATCACCTCGGGGCCGGTGACGAACATGTACGAGTTCTCCGTGGCGACGAGCACATCGGTGTTGACCGGCCCGTAGACCGCGCCCGCCGCGCACTTGCCGAGCATGATCGACACCTGCGGCACGAACCCCGACAGCCGCTCCTGGCGGCGGCTCATCTTGGCGAACCAGGCCAGCGAGGCGACGGCGTCCTGGATCCGGGCACCGCCGGAATCGTTGATCGCGACCACCGGACACGCCTTGTCGAAGGCGAACCGCAGCGCGTTCTCGACCTTGCGGCCGAACATCTCGCCCGCGGTGCCGCCGTAGACGGTCTGATCGTGCGCGATCACCACGACCGGCCTGCCGTCGATCAGGCCGCGGCCGGTGACCACCCCGTCGCCGTACATGGCGTTCGGATTGCCCGGCTGACGGGCCATCGCCCCGATCTCGAGGAAGCTGCCGGGGTCGAGCAGCGCGCGCACCCGTTCGCGGACGCTCGGGATGCCCTTGGCGGCGCGCTTGGCGACCCCGCTCGCCCCCGCGGGTTCGGCGGCCTGCCCCAGTGCCTCCCGCAGCTGCTCCAGCTTCTCTCGCGTACCCGGCATCGCATCCAGCCCTTCGCCCACACGGTCATGTCTCGCGACACGCTAGGGACGGCCGTCGCCGGGAAACGGCTACCGCGGGTTCTCTGTGCAGTTCACAGCGAGCGAAAGGCCCCGGCTGTACTCGCGGACTACCCGGGACGCTCGCGGGCCTCAGGCGGGCGTGCAGGGGGCCTGCGCGAAGCCGAGCAGCAGGCAGCCACTGGCGTCGGAGAGCTTCCAGGTGCCGTCGACCTGCTCCCAGGTGACCGGGAAGGCGGGCGCCGTGCCGTGCGGCGAGGTGATGGTGACATCGGCGGTCGCGGTGTTTCCACTGGTCACGACGTTGTCGACGGCGAAGGTGAGGGTGTAGCCGGCCAGCATGCCGTTCATCTGGTCGATGTTGGACTTGCGTGCGTCGCCGTTGACGATCAGCTTCGCCTTCTCGTCGGTCGACAGCGCCGGGTCGGCGAACTTGATCAGCGTCGCCTTCAGGGAATCGGCGCTGGGGGCGGCGGCGTTGTCACCGGACGGAGCCGGGGTTGCCGAAATGCTGGACGGAGCGGCCGCGATACTGGTACTGCTGCTGGTGGCGTTCGTCGAGGAATCGTCGGAGCCGCCGCAACCGGTCAGTCCGACGGTAACGGCGAGTGCCGCAGCAGCGGTAGCGACGGTGACACGGATCGTGCGGGTAGGAAGGAGCATGCTCAGCAACCTTTCGGCTCGATGGGCGAGTGCACTCGCCGAGTGCCCCGGGGCGGGGTGTTAGGGGAGCCTAACACGGCCCTGGACCGGCCCATCGCCGTACAAGATGTGATCACGACGAAACCATGTCGGAAAGCGAGAACGGACCGCGCCCGGTAGCGTTGAAAGACCGGGACTGGGAGGAGCAGCATCATGAGCCCCAACGAGAATTCCGATTCGGCGGCCTGGCGAGAGCTCGAGGCGGTACGCGCCGAGGCGGCTGCTCTCCGCAGGCAACTCGCCGACTCGCCGGATCGCGCACGCGAATTGGAAGCACGGATCGATTCGCTGACCATCCGCAACGGCAAGTTGATGGACACGCTCAAAGAAGCGCGCCAGCAACTGATAGCCCTGCGGGAGGAAGTCGATCGCCTCGGCCAGCCGCCCAGCGGCTACGGCATCGTCATCCACAGCTATGACGATCAGACGGTCGACGTCTTCACCTCCGGTCGCAAGATGCGCCTCACCTGCTCGCCCAACATCGACGTCGCGACGCTCGAGTACGGCCAGACCGTCCGGCTCAACGAAGCGCTCACCGTCGTCGAAGCCGGAAAGTTCGACGCCATCGGTGAAATCGGCACGCTGCGCGAGATTCTCGACGACGGCAGGCGCGCCCTGGTGGTCGGCCATGCCGACGAGGAGCGCGTCGTCTGGCTGTCCGGGCCGCTGTCCAAGGTCGCCGAGTACGACGACCTCGACGATCCCGATTCGCCGATTCGCAAACTGCGGCCGGGTGATTCGCTGCTGGTCGACACCAAGGCGGGCTTCGCGTTCGAGCGTATCCCCAAGGCCGAGGTCGAAGACCTTGTGCTGGAAGAGGTTCCCGACGTCGACTACACCGACATCGGTGGTCTCGGCCGTCAGATCGAGCAGATCCGCGACGCCGTGGAACTGCCGTTCCTGCACAAGGATCTGTTCCGTGAGTACGCGCTGCGCCCGCCCAAGGGTGTGCTGCTCTACGGTCCGCCCGGTTGCGGTAAGACGTTGATCGCCAAGGCCGTCGCCAACTCGCTGGCCAAGAAGATCGCCGAAGCCCGCGGTGAGGACGCCAAGGAGGCCAAGTCCTTCTTCCTCAACATCAAGGGTCCCGAGCTGCTCAACAAGTTCGTCGGTGAGACCGAGCGCCACATCCGGATCATCTTCCAGCGGGCGCGCGAGAAGGCCTCCGAGGGCACGCCGGTGATCGTGTTCTTCGACGAGATGGACTCGATCTTCCGCACCCGTGGTTCGGGTGTCTCCTCCGATGTGGAGACCACCGTTGTGCCGCAGCTGCTTTCGGAGATCGACGGCGTGGAGGGGCTCGAGAACGTCATCGTGATCGGCGCGTCCAACCGCGAGGACATGATCGACCCCGCGATCCTGCGGCCGGGCCGCCTTGACGTGAAGATCAAGATCGAGCGGCCGGACGCGGAATCGGCGCAGGACATCTTCTCCAAGTACCTCACCGAGACGCTGCCGCTGCACGAGAGCGATCTGCACGAGTTCGACGGCGACAAGGCCGCGTGCGTGGAGGCGATGATCGAGAAGGTCGTCGAGCGGATGTACGCCGAGAGCGACGACAACCGGTTCCTGGAGGTCACCTACGCCAACGGTGACAAGGAGGTCCTGTACTTCAAGGACTTCAACTCCGGCGCGATGATCCAGAACATCGTCGACCGGGCGAAGAAGTACGCGATCAAGTCCGTGCTCGACACCGGCAACCCGGGTCTGCGGATACAGCACCTCTTCGACTCGATCGTCGACGAGTTCGCCGAGAACGAGGACCTGCCCAACACGACCAACCCGGACGACTGGGCCAGGATCTCGGGTAAGAAGGGTGAGCGGATCGTCTACATCCGCACCCTGGTCACGGGCAAGAACGCCTCGGCCAGCCGCGCGATCGACACCGAGTCCAACACCGGTCTGTACCTGTTGGCACTTGTTCGGGATGGCCGCGTTCCGTCGGGGACGCGGCCTTCTCGTTTCTCCGGGTTGTGTGAATTTTTTTCACGAAAACGCCACGCGACACAGTGTGGATAGGGCACGCTTCACATGTTCGTTACACCTGATGAGGACTCGTAAACGAGGAGTGTTGTCATGGCCGGTTCCGCCGCTGAATTGCTGACCGAGATCATCCTGCAGACCATCCAGAACCTGTTCAGTTCGATCAGCGCCGGCTGATCCACCAGCCGTACGACGAGGGCCGCGTCTCCCAGC
>NZ_JBHXAY010000159.1:0-11021 GCF_042728775.1 Nocardia sp. NPDC060259 | reverse complement strand
TTCCTGGGGTTTGCAAACGGTATTTCTCGATGAATCTGGCTGTGAGATCTTTACAAGGGTCGAAGTCTGCCGAAATCGATACCGTTGTAGTCGTAGCCTTCCCTCCGGATTCTCCGGAGTTCGACGAACATCCCGCCGCCAGGGTGCAGGCGGATGCTGCTGACATAGCCGCCACGCACTGCCATTTCGGCTTTCTTGCACTCCGCATCATTTCGAATCAGGGCAAGAACCAAAATCTCGACCCCTGTGCCAACATCATGGAAATCGACTCAGTAGTAGAGAAATCCATCGGTGAGGAGAACTGGCCATGGCGGATGGAGGAGGAGCGCCAAGATCCGCCGACCTTCCTTGCCGCCTACCGCAAGAAATCGGACCACTAGTCATCTGTTAGGACGATAAGCGATACCAGCTTTGTGTTCCGGTCGATAGCCAGGAGCTCGTGAAACTCCACGTGCAGATTCCCGTAGTCGTTTATCGCAGAATCGCCCAGATCTTTCAGCAGATAGACCGAATCTGCCCCGGCCAGGGCGTCGTTAACTGACGACTTGAGTTCTTCGCTCAATGTGGTGGGTACGGGGCCACAGTTTTGTAGCCATCGGTCTAATATATCCACAGCGCCGTTGTGGTCGATCAGATCGAATGACGACGGTGACAAACTGGATATCCAGTACGGGCCGTGTCTGATGCCATCGACATCAATTCCTCCGCCCACGTAGTCATCGCGATATTCGACCGCACGAAGGACTCCATCGATTACCGCGTCGTCATTGACGGCCGAATCTGGGATAATGAAAGTTCTCACATCAACCCATTGAAAGCAATGGCGTCCACCTGGCTCAAAATCGTAGTCGCGAAAGTTGATGAACTTCATTCCGGAATATATCACGTCGCCAACGAGTCCTTTCGGCGAGGGGTTGACATATTAGATGTGCCACCGTTTGACTGAAACGCCGGGTACATTATTGAAATCTATTGTAGGTCCACCCGATCGACTGAATGGCCGATAAGTGACGGTCGATGGCGGATTTCCCGGGATATTCCACACCTCAATATCGCCTTTCGGGGTCGGCTTGACCTCTGGTGGGCCAAGCTTATCAGTAAGCTCCTGGCGTGCTTGTTCGAGAGCCGCGGCTGAAACGATCTGGACATTTGCGGCGTCCTCGGTCCCGATCAACTCTCCTGCTTCGTCGGTTACTACGTCGAGTACCTCTGCGGCTTCTTCCGCACCCTCTACTGCCTCATCGAGGAGTACCTTCATCGCGATGATTTCGGCGAGCGCGAGGGCGACCTTGCTTGTGTCGGGCACCTTCTCGAAGGCGGTGATCGCCGCGACCGCGCCACCGAACGCTGCGCTGAAGCCCAGGATTCTCAGGAGCCTCTGACTGTTCAGGGCGTTTCGGATGCCGTTCATCGCGTTGGTGATGACCACGCCGATACGGACGGCCGCCAAGGCGCCGGAGCCGCCCATCGTGAAGAGGAAGCCGACGGCGGCGACACCGATCGTGACCGCTATCTGCGCGGCGAGCATGGTGAATTCGCGGTTGATCGCGGTGTTGGTTTCGTGGATGCCGGAATTGAACTCCGAGATCGGGGCCGCGATATTTTGACCCGCCATCACGATGGTGTCGGCGGAGGAGCTGATCGTGTTGAGATGCTGCTGGATCAGCGTGCGGTTCTCGACGCGATCCATCTTTTCGAACATCTGCGAAATGGTGTCGATCCGAGCCTTCGCTCCGGACAACGCTTCGCTGGCCGAGAAGGTCGACCACGCGGCCGAGACATCGGCCAATGCATCGATATCAGCGTTCGGGAGTTTCTTGAATTCCTTGGTGATCTCGTCGAGTAGTTTGTCGAAGAACTCGCCGTCACCGTCGTTACGGACGCCCATGCTGGCTGTCGCGGTTGTCGCGGACGGCATATCGACCTTGTACTCGGTCATCGCGGTGATGGTCGGGCGCGGCGGTGCCGGGTCGCTGTTGTTGTTGATGCCGTAGTTGTAGCCGGAGGCATACAGGACGTTGCCGAAGTTGGTCAGTGCGTCCGACAGGTTGGTGCAGGCCTGCAAGGTGGAATGCACGACGCCGTCGTAGGCTTGCGCCCATTCGACGCATCCTGGTGCGTCGCCGGCCATTCCGGCGCCTTTGCCCTTGACCGCGTCGTGGACGGGTTTGTCCGCGGCACGGAGGTCGTTGGCCAGGTCATGGCACTTTTTCGCAGCATCGTAGTAGGTGACCCAGTCGACATACATGGTGTCATCCGCCTTGCAGCATGCGAAAGTTCAGGTCTATCGCATTCGTGTAGCGGGTGTGCGCGGTCTTGGCGGCGGTGCTCATGTCGCGGATACCTTCGACGAAGTCGCGGGCACCGGCCGACCATTTCTGGTGTGCCGTCTGATAGGCGTCGGCTGCGATGCTTTCCCAGCCGGTGCCGCCCAAGCCCGCGACCTGGTCGTCTATCTCGTCGAGGTGGTCGGCGATGAAGCCGGCGAATCCACCGAGCTTGGCGATGATCTGTTCGAGGTCGTCGAGGTCGACGTTGAATTCCGATCCCATCGGGGCCTACAGATTGAGACTGTACGCGCCGAGAGCGGCGGCCGTCGACTCATCGGTTTGGCTGTAGGTGTCGGCGGTGACGCCGAGCTTTTCGGCCATCTCGGTTAGTGCGGCGATGATTTCCAGTCCGCCGGTTCGGGTTTCGGTCCATCCGGTCGCGAAGGTGTTCGCGTAATCGCCGGTCCAGCTGGCGCCGACACAGGCGTCTACTTCTCGTGTTGCGGTGTCGAGTGCCTGCCGCAAGGTGTCGGCCAGGCCGTAGACGTAGTTACCGACATCACGAACTTTGTCCGGGACAACAGTCAACGACTGGCCGTCCCCCCAGGGATGCTCATGAGGCCCGATGGTAGCCGGTGGTCGGGGATCGGCCAATCGGGCTGCGAAGCAAGAGTATTCGTCCGGCCGGATGAGTGGCACGGCGCCCCCAGACCGTGCCTGTGGGCTGGTTTTCGGCCGCTGTTTCGGGTAGCGCCCATCGGCGCTAAACTGCGTGCTGACGCTTCGACGGGGAGGGAGCTCAGTGGCTATCGGTGGGGATGCTGCGGCGCAGCTGTGGAATGCGGCGTCGTCGGGGCAGTTGACGATGGAGCCGGATGCTGCTCGGGAAGTGGCTCAGGCGTATCTGCGGTTCGCGGCGATGTGTGATGAGTGGGTCGTTGAGGCGGAGCGACTGATCAACATTCATGGGTTTGGGTCGCTGGACTCTGCTCGACAGCTGCAGCAGGGCTTCGCAAAGAAGGCGGACGGGGCAAAGCAAGTGTTGGAGCAGATGGCGACCGCGGCGAGAGGTATGGCGAATGGATATCTGCAGGCTGCGGGGATCCTGGCTGAGGCAGACCAGCTCAGTGCGGCAGCATTGAGCGCGATCGCTGGGCAGGGATGAACATGAAACCGGGAACGATCATCGGCTGCATTCTTGTTGCTTTGGCCGCGTCAGCGTGCAGTTCGACGAGCGGCACGGCTGGCCCCGAGTCCTCCGCTTCAGGCGGTTCGGCTGGCTCGACCGCGACTCAGTCTGCGCGCCCGACGCTGACCGATCCGAAGCTCCAGCCGCCGTCGCAGGAGAACAAGAACACGCAATCGACCGCGCGACCCAAGGTGGTCTTCGACCCGTGCACCTGGATCAGCGACGCAGATATCGAGTCTGTCGGTTTCCGACCAGGATCGCGGAAGCGGGGGTCCGACCTGGTTGCCGAGTACACCTTCTTGACCTGTGATTTCCGCAATCCGGACCACACCGTGTCGCTGGGCTTGGACTCGGGAAACATCACGTGGGACGAGAACCTTCAGAAGAATGGCCCTTGGTTGGAAGCGACGACTGTCAACGGTCGCCAAGCGGGGCTCGTGCGTGGCGACCCCGGGGGCGAAAATGCCTGCAAGGTGCACCTTCGGACGAACGTCGGTGTCGTCTTTGTGCGAACCCTCGTTCTGAGTCTTGGCCGTGAGCAGAATCTCGACCCCTGCGCCAACATCATGGAAATCGCCTCGGTAGTAGAGAAATCCATAGGTAAGGAGAACTGACCATGGCGGACGGGGGAGGAACGCAAGTACCGCTGACGGACATTCTTTCGACGACATTAGGACTACCGCCGCTCGAGCCGACGGCCAACGGGCGACAGCAGCAGACGGGGGCTGAGCGGCAGCAGGAGGCGCTCAGTCACGGGGGGACCGATCCGAAGTACATCGCTGATTTCGAAGTCTTCGAAGGTCTTTCGCATCAGGACATATACAACGCGGTACAGCAGATGCAGCCAGGCGTCATGCAGCATTTCGGTGACCAATGGGTCGCGATGTTCACGTCGATCTCCGGTGCGGTGACCGGGCTGATGCTGCAGACGGCGCGGGCAACATCGAGTCTGCAGGGAGAGTTCGCGTCGGCGGGAGAAGCCGCCGGGCGGCGGTTCGTCACCGAGGCGACGGATGTGTACACGGTGCTGTCCGCGGTCGGGCATCGGGTGAAGGCTGCGGCTTATGGTGCCGAGGCAGTGAAAGTGGCTGTGCCCGCGCCGGTCAACTCGGCCGAGGCAGTCAACGTCGGTACTTCGGTGCCGGCGACCCTGGCGGAACTGGTGGTACCCGGCGATGCGGCGACTGTCGAGCGGGAGAAGGAAGACCGCCGTCTCCAGGCGATCGCGGCGATGAACATGACCTACAAGCCGACCTATGGACCCGCCGGTGAGAATGTGCCGACCTTCGTGGCGCCCACCCAGCCGGGTACCGGCGGCGACACCGGTACCGGCACGGGTGGCGGTGGCTCGAATAACGGTGGCACCATCGGCGGTGGTACCGGAAACAATGCCGACGCGGGGACTTCCGGCGACCCAGGTACCACCGACGACGCGGCGCAGCCGGAATCGACCGACGGCGACGACGACACCTCATCGGCGGGTACGGATACCGGGAACAGCAACGGCGACGACGACACCCAGGCGCAGAACAGCGCCGACCCAACGAGCACCAATCCCGCCGCGACGGCACCCGCCGCGGCAACGCCGGGCACCGGCACCAACCCGTCCGGTGGATCGCCAGGGAGCGGGTCGCCGGGTGGTGGTGTCGGCTCGGGCAGCGGTGGCACTCTCGGTCCGGGCGGTTCCGTCCCGGGGCGTTCGCCCGTCGGCGCCGGTCAAAACCTCGCCGCCGCTGGTCTTTCCGGTGCGGCAGGTGCGGCATCTGCCCGTGGCATGGGCTCGCCGGGCATGATGGGCGCGCCGGGCGCGCGCGGCGGTAAAGGCGACGACGATGACGAACATCAGGCGCCCGACTACCTCCGCGGGGTTCAGCCCGAACTGCTCGGGCCGGAACAGCCCACGGTGCCCGGAGCCATCGGGTCCGACGCACCCGCGACCCGCCTCGCGGAGGACCAGGGCGGCGCGGGGGCATCGTGAGCTGGACCTTCACCGCCGACGAATTCGCCTACGTCTGGCAGGCGGAAACCGGTGATGACCGGTACCCCTTCCCGCTCACCGTGTATTCGGCCGCCGACACCGAAGACCGGTACGTGGCACTCGCCCAGGACGCAGCGCAGCGCTGGCCCACCGGCGCCGACCCGGACCTGACCGCGGTGCTGCGGCACGCGGCCAGGCCCGACACCGCGCTGGCGGTATTCGACGACGCCGGACCCCGGCTGCGCGCCTACGGCGCCCGGTCCGGGGAGCGCGGTGTCGTGATCCGGCAGTACGACGACAACAGTGTCGAAGTGTTCTCCGGCAGTTCCGGGATGGTGGCCCGCGCCTTCGCCTCCTTCCTCGGCGAGCTGCAGGCTGGGCAGGCGGGCCATCTTGTCGAGGACATCGACCGGCTGGCCGCGCACTTCGAATCCTGGCAGCGCCCAGCCGATTCCGTCGCCGCCCGCATGCACCGCCTCACCGAGACCCGCCGCACCGCCTCCGGACACGTCGAGGCCAGGGCGGGGTTGCACGCCGAACACCCAACGCCCGCACGGCATCTGACCTGGCTCGACGTGGCCGACGACGGCCGCTATCTCTCCTACCGGCGATACCAGGATCTGCACATCGAACCCGCGAGCAAGCAACGCCTGATCGACGCGATCGAAGCCATCGCGACGGCTGGTGCACACGAGGATTGAATTCGGTGCGGCCCTGAACACTCCAATGTCGACCGTGAAGCCTTGCCGCACTTGACCGCCGCCCCGCCATCGCGCCGCCTTCCGAGTCCAGCGAGAAGGAGGTTTGTCTGATTCGAACGTAGTTTCGAAGACTGATAGCCTTCCTGCATGGTCAGCTCGTCGCATGAGGCGATGCACGGGATCTTCACCCATAATCCAGTCGCGTTCGCTCGCGCCTTCCATGTTCTCGATCTCCCGTTTCCTGATCCCATTGCTGTGGAACAAATTTCGGTTGATCTCACCGAGACGGCTCCGGTTGAACGGCGAGCCGATACAGTCCTGCGGATCACGACCGCAGAAGATACGTTCCTGCTCGTCGTGGAGGCGCAATCGAGCAGCGATGTCACGAGGATCGCGGCGTGGTCGTACTACGTGACTTTCCTGCACAACAAGTACGAGCTACCGGTCGTGTTGGTGGTCGTATGCCATGACAAGCAGACCGCCACCTGGGCGAGTAAGCCGATGTCGGTCACGTATCGGCGCTGGACCAGCTTCACACTGCAGCCCTTGGTGCTGGGCCCGCACAACGTGCCCGCGATCACCGATCCGGCCGAGGTCCTCGACGACCTGCCGTTGGCTGCGCTTTCAGCGATCACGCATGCCCGGGAGCCGGAGATCGGTGCGATACTGGAGGCGATCATCGTGGCGTTCCGCAGACGGGGATACGACGATGAGACCGCGTTCTATGCCGAACTCGTCGAACAGGGAATTTCACATACCGACGCCGCCCAGCTTTGGAGGGACCAAATGGCCACTGATCTGTCGTTCTTCCGTTCGGAATCGGCTCAGCGGCTGCGTGAGCAGGGGCGTGAGCAGGGCCTCGAGCAGGGCCTCGAGCAGGGCCTCGAGCAGGGGCTCGAGCAAGGGCGGGCTGAGCAGGCGGCGCGGTCGGTGTTGACGGTGCTCACCGGAAGGGGTATCGAGCTCTCGGCTGCCCATCGGGCGCGACTGGTCGAGACCACCGATCTCGCTCAGCTCAACACCTGGTTGGTGCAGGCCTTGACCGCTACGCGAGCGGGCGAGCTCTTCGACTGAGGCTCATGCCCTGGCCCGCCGCAAGAGCGGAGGGCCAGGCATTCGGTGGATCAGGCGTCGGCCACCGCGAACGCGGCCGACAGCGGCGGCAGCATGGCGCGCGCGTCGGCGCCGCTGAACCAGAGACCTACGGTGAACACCGAGGTGGCTTCCAGATACTTCGCCCGGTGCAGACCACCCGCCGGGAATGGTTGCAGTGCAAGATCTTCGGCGAGAGTGGCCACCGTGCGGATCGCCTCGGCGTCGTCGCCGCAGAGCGGGACGGCAAGGCGCGCACCGTCGAAGATCCGGTCCGCACCTGCCCACACCTCGGCCGCGAGCAGGTTGAAGGCTTTGACCACGTGGGCTTTCGGTGCGCCCGCGGCGATTCGTTCAGCCACCGCGTCCTCGCTCAGGACGAAGGCGGTGACGCCATCGGGTGCGGCCTCGTCGGGCAGGAACGCATTCGTGCAATCGATGACGACCTTCCCGGCCAGCGCGCTGCCGTATTCGTCGAGCAATGCGGCGAGCGCGCTCACCGGCACTGCCATCAGCACAATGTCGGCGCCAGCGATCGCCGCGCCGATACCGGTGGCGCGTACCGCGATCAGTGACGCTCGCTCGGATTCCGCGGTACGCGGGATCTCGGTGGTTTCCGAGACGCGCGCGCCGCGCCGAGGTGACGTATCGCCCAGCGTCGAATTGATCCGGGCCGCGAGTTCGCGCGCGGCTTCCGCCGAGCGGGCACCGATGACCACCTCGTGCCCGGCCGCGGCCCATCCGCCGCCCAGCGCGGCAGCCATCGCCCCCGCGCCGATGATCCCAATTCGCATGACAACTCCTGTGTTCCAGTGGTGTCGCGCCCAGCGGCTACGACCACACCGACGCTAGGAATCCCGATAGGCACCCGCGGGTGCCTATCGGCGGTGGCAGTCTGGTTCGCATGACCGCCGTACCGGCCGAACCGACGGAGTACCCGCCCTACGGGGATTTCGAGGCCGACTGTCCAGCCAGGATGGGTGTCGACCTGTTCGGGAATTCCTGGCTGCCCGTGATCGTGTACATGCTGCGCGATGGTCCGCTTCGTCACAGTGAGCTGCGTACCGCTGTCGGGGGGATCAGCCAGAAGATGCTCACCCAGACGTTGCGGCGGATGGAGCAGATGACGCTCGTACGCAGGCAGCGTTACGCCGAGGCGCCGCCGCGCGTCGAATACGAACTCACCGAGGCGGGCCGCGATCTGCTCCAGCCGATTTATGCGCTCGGCACATGGGTCGACCGCCACGGTGCCGCGGTGACCCGGGCGATGTACGGCGAACCGCCGGACTGACACGCCCGGCGACGCTCCAGGTGCCCGCCGGGTGAACGGCACGAGAACACCACGCCAAGGGCCTGTGACCTGCGCGAAACTTCGACGACCCGCCACCGCAACGTCGGTCGGCACTCGTACGATCAAAGCGTGAGTGTTCCGCAGGCCGTGCTGTTGGCAGTCCTCGCGGCTGTCGTCGGGCTGGCAGTCGGGGGCCTGCTGATCCCGTATGTCAACGCCAGGCAGGCCGCCCGCACCCAGGAAGACACCGGGCTGACGATGTCGCAGGTGCTCGACCTGATCGTGCTCGCCTCCGAGAGCGGCATCGCCGTCGTCGACGAATACCGCGACGTGGTGCTGGTGAACCCGCGCGCCGAGGAACTCGGCCTGGTCCGCAACCGGCTGCTCGACGAACGCGCGTGGGCCGCGGTGGAGAAGGTGCTCGACACCGGGGAGTCCGCCGAATACGACCTCACCGCCAAGAACCCGCTGCCCGGCCGTGGCCGGATCGCCGTGCGCGGCGTCGCCCGCAAGCTGTCACGCGAGGAGACCAGCTTCGTCGTGCTGTTCGCCGACGACGACTCCGAGCAGGCGCGCATGGAAGCGACGAGGCGCGATTTCGTCGCCAATGTCAGCCACGAGCTCAAGACGCCCGTCGGCGCGATGAGCCTGCTGGCCGAGGCCATGCTGGAATCCGCCGACGATCCCGACGCGGTGCGCCACTTCGGCTCGCGCGTGCTGGGTGAATCGCGGCGCCTCGGCAAGATGGTGACCGAGCTGATCGCGCTGTCGCGGCTGCAGGGCGCCGAGAAGCTGCCCGACCTGGCCGTCGTCGACGTCGACACCGTGGTGCAGCAGGCCGTCGACCGGTCGCGCACCGCCGCCGAGGCCGCGGGCATCACCGTCAGCACCGACCGGCCGAGCGGGCTGGAAGTGCTCGGCGACGAGACACTGCTGGTCACCGCGCTGTCGAACCTGGTCGAGAACGCCATCGCGTACTCGCCGCAGGGTTCGCACGTGTCGGTGAGCCGGTCGTTGCGCGGCGATCACGTCGCGATGGCCGTCACCGACCGCGGCATCGGCATCGCCAAGGAAGACCAGGAGCGGGTGTTCGAGCGGTTCTTCCGCTCCGACAAGGCCCGCTCGAGGTCGACCGGCGGCACCGGGCTCGGCCTGGCCATCGTCAAACACGTGGCGGCCAACCACAACGGTGAGATCACCCTGTGGAGCAAACTGGGCACCGGCTCGACGTTCACGCTGCGCATCCCCGCCCATCTGGAAACCGATGGGGACGAGGACGCGGAGCCGACGCCGGAGCTCGCCACGAGAGAAACCATCGTCCAGCGCACCCCTGCTGGACGAACGAACGGTGTGGAGGCACGCAGATGACGAGTGTGTTGATCGTCGAAGACGAGGAGTCGCTGGCCGATCCGCTGGCGTTCCTGCTGCGCAAGGAGGGCTTCGACGTCACCGTCGTCGGCGACGGTCCATCCGCGCTGGCCGAATTCGATCGCTCCGGCGCCGACATCGTGTTGCTCGACCTCATGCTGCCCGGCATGAGCGGCACCGATGTCTGCAAGCAGCTGCGCACCCGCAGCGGTGTGCCGGTGATCATGGTGACGGCGCGCGACAGCGAGATCGACAAGGTCGTCGGCCTGGAACTGGGCGCCGACGACTACGTCACCAAGCCGTACTCGGCGCGTGAGCTGATCGCCCGCATCCGCGCCGTGCTGCGTCGTGGCGCGGGCGACGAGCTGGACTCCGGCAGCGAGAACGGCGTGCTCGAGGCCGGTCCGGTGCGGATGGATGTGGACCGGCACACGGTGCACGTCAACGGCGGACAGGTCACCCTGCCGCTCAAGGAGTTCGACCTGCTCGAGTACCTGCTGCGCAACTCCGGCCGGGTGCTCACCCGCGGCCAGCTGATCGACCGCGTCTGGGGCGCCGACTACGTCGGTGACACCAAGACTCTGGACGTGCACGTCAAGCGCCTGCGCTCCAAGATCGAGGCCGACCCGGCCAAGCCGGAGCACCTGGTCACCGTGCGCGGCCTGGGCTACAAGTTAGAGGCGTAGAACTGACAGAACCCGGCATCACTGCGGAAGTGGTGCCGGGTTCTTTCGTGTAGGTGCCTCGAGCTCAGAGCGCGCTCCAGGCGACGCCGATGGGGGTGTCGATCTTCTTGAGCGGGAGCCAGCCGAAGGCGTCTTCCTGCATGCAGTCGTAGATCGGGACGTCGACGGCGTTGCCGCGGCAGGCGATGGTGGTCGTGGTGCCCGTCGCGCTGATGATGATGAACTTGCCGTTTTTGGCGGCGTCGACCGCGGCCGGGTCGTTGAAGTTCACGAAGCTCGAGGTGAAGTCGGCGTACGCGGCCGGATCACCGTTCGGCGCGGCAGCGGCCAGGCCGGTCATGGAGAGGGTGGCGCCGATCACGAGGGTCGCCAGGGAAAGCGCTTTCTTCGACATGAACAGCGATCCAACCCCATGTCGATGAAGGACGCATGGCGGGAAGGTGAAC
>NZ_JBHXAY010000158.1:0-11169 GCF_042728775.1 Nocardia sp. NPDC060259 | reverse complement strand
GCCCGCGGGGTGCCGCTCGTCGCGCTTCGGCCGGGAAGCAACAGGGAAACATGTTGCACAGACACAGGTCTCCGTCATCGGGAGTCGATGCCGGTCTGTCAGTCCACCACGAAGAAGTCCGCGCGGTTCGTCGAACGTGGGGAAATCAAGCAGGACAACCGGATCAGCAAGATATGCACGGGGTGAGAAAAGGCCACGCTGGTGGTGGCGGTCGGCCTGGCGATCGATCCGGTTGAATCAGAATGACAAGGGCCGCTGATCCACCGCGAAGTGCACGAATCATTTCTTCCGCCTGGTAGCAAACAGATACGGTTCCACGCGAAGACAAGCGGCGGCAAGTTCCGCGGCTGCTATAATTTTTCTACGCTCTCGCATTTCACGACCTGGTCTGTGGAGATGATGTCGATGGCTGCACCGCATAACTTGCTCCACCGATGCGCGGCGGTTGCCGCATTTTCACTTGTAGTGACCGCGGGGTGTGCATCGAATGGCGAGAACCCGTCGGCGCCGGAAGCCACGGGTGCCACGACCAGTCAGGTACCCGACACGGGCAAGTTCGTACCGGAGTACGAGCATGCTGCCCTGTCGGAGGAGGCCAAAGCAGGCCAGGACATCGCCCGCGACAACGAGGTGATCGAGGACCTGGCCGAGGCGATGGGGAAGATCTACAAACTACCCAAAGACATCCCGATCGTCGGCATGGAATGCGGCGGGTTCAACGCGTTCTGGGATTTCGAGGCCGACCAAATGGTGTTGTGTTACGAGATGTTCAAGTTCGCCGAGGACTACGCCACCTTGCAGGCCGAGGGCCGCGCCGATTACTTCAATCTGTACTTCGATGGTGTCACACGGATGATCACCTTCCATGAGTCCGGCCACATGGCGATCGATCTGTATTCGCTGCCGACTACTGGACGCGAGGAGGACTCCGCCGACCAGGTCGGCGCGCTGTTGCAGTTGACCACGCCCGGGCCGGCCGGGGTGGCGGGTGTGGCAGCGGGGGCGGACTTCTGGTTCGACATCGCGGACGATCCGGCAAGCCTGAACGCCCAGGCGTTCGCCGACGAACACTCCCTCAACCAGGTCCGCGGCTACAACCTGCTGTGCTGGGACTACGGTGCTCTCCCCGACGTACTCGGCCCGCTGGTGGCCGAACCCGGAGCACCGGAGCAGGAGGGGCGGCTGCCGGCGGACCGCGCGCAGGAATGTCCCCAGGAGTATCAGAAGATGCTCGCGTCGTGGACGACACTGCTCGAACCGTACATCAAGGTCGAACTCGGTGTTCCCGCAGAGATGGCGAGTGAATCCCCGGGGGTGACGCCGCCGACCACGACCGGAGCCCGGTAACCCACCGCATCCCCCACGACTCGGATGGGATCGTTCCGGTCCTGACCCCCTGCTGGGCACCGCGCCCTCACGCGGGTGGTTCGCGCAATTATCGGGACAGATCGGGAAGGTGGTGTAGACGGTGTGAGCGACGCTTTGGCCCCTGGCGTGACGGTCGCCGGCTACACGATCGAGCGTGTTCTGGGCCGGGGTGGGATGGGAACGGTGTATTTGGCCCGGCATCCGACGTTGCGCCGGAAGGTCGCCCTGAAGGTTCTCGACTCGTCGTGGCTGGAGGACGACTACGTGCGTAGTCGCTTCGAGTCCGAGGCCGACCATGCGGCGCTGCTCGAGCATCCCAACATCGTGACCGTCTACGACCGGGGCCAGGAGGGAGATCGGTTGTGGATCGCGATGCAATACGTGCCGGGGGTGGACGTCAGGACTGCGGTGGCGTCCGGGCCGCTGGAGATCGGCCGGGTGGTGCGCATCATCACCGAGACGGGGTGGGCACTCGATCACGCGCACCGGGCGGGGGTTATCCATCGGGACGTGAAGCCGGCGAACATTCTGTTGACCGCAGAGGCTCCGGAGCGGGTGTTGCTGACCGACTTCGGTACAGCCAGGACGATCGATGACACCGCGCACCTGACGAAGACGGGGATGCTGGTGGCGACCTTGCACTACGCGGCTCCCGAGCAGATCACCGGCGACGATCTGGATCATCGGGTGGATGTGTATGCGCTCGGCTGTACCCTTTTCCAATTGCTGACCGGGGTTCCGCCGTATGGCGGTAGCGCGCCGTCGGTGATGCACGGTCATCTGCACGAGCCGATCCCGCGGCCGAGTGAGATGGTGACGGGTCTGCCGGTCGACTTCGACCTGGTGGTCCGGCGTGCGATGGCCAAGAACCGCGACGACCGGTACTCGTCCTGCCGGGAGTTGAGCGAGGCCGCACATGCCGCGGCGTCCGGTTTCGCCGACGTAGAGACCCGGCCCGCTGGCCCGGCTGTCGACCTGACCGGACCGCCCGCACCGGCCGGGGCGATGGCGGCCGGGAGCGTGGTCGAGGAGGTGGCCGCACCCGGCTCGGGTGGGCGGCTGCGGCGGTGGCGCCGGCGCTCGGTGCTGGTGGCCGCCCTGCTTGCGGTGGTGGTGGCAGCAGCGGCGTACGTGCTGTGGCCGACGTCGCCGAGCGGCGGCGAGCAGACGGTGGTGCCGTTCAGTAATCTCGACGATCCGTACGGGGTGGCGGTCGATGGTGATGGGAACGTCTACGTCAGCGATTACGCCCGCGACCAGGTGGTGATGTACGAGCCGGCGTCCGGCACCCAGCGGACGCTGCCGTTTACCGGCCTCTCCCGTCCGATGGGCATCGCGGTGAGCGCCGAGAACACCGTGTATGTCGCGGACTCGGTGAACAACCGCGTCGTCGCCCTCGCACCGGCCAGGGGACAGCAATGGGACCTTCCGTTCAGCGGGTTGAACGTACCGGTCGCGGTCGCGGTGCGCGGTTTCGGGGACGTGTACGTGGCCGATGTTCTCAACAACCGGGTGGTGGTGTCGCCGCATGCCTCGTCCACCCCGGTTGTGGTCCCGTTTCCCGTCGTGATCGGTCCGTACGCGGTGGCGGTCAACGACCGGGGCGATGTGTATGTGACCACGGCGAACACCGCCGTCAGTGTGCTCGGCGCCGCGACGAATACCGTGTCGGTGCTGCCGTTCGACGACGTCGACGGGGCCACGGGTATCGCGGTCGGCCCGAAAGGTGAGGTGTATGTCGCCGACAACGGGCACAACCGGGTCCTGATGCTCTCCCCCGGTGCCGCGGAACCGACCGTGCTGCCGTTCACAGGGCTCAACGCCCCGGTCGGCATCGCGCTCGGCCCGCAGGGCGAGGTGTACGTCGTCGACGTCGAGAACACCCGCGTCGTCATGCTGCCGGCGCAGAACTGACCCACACGGCTCATGTCGCGCACCAGCCGATCCGCCGCGGCGGCGTCGCCGCGGCGGGCGTTCGCCACGGAGTAAAATCCAGAGGAGCAGTCTGGTAGCAGACCGCATCGTCGAGGGGGTTCACGTGGCTGAACTCTGGCATGTCATCACGGCTGTGATCGCCGGTATCGCAACCTACTTGGTCGTGACGGTTGCCGTCCTCCTGTTCGACTCCGATGTCCTCACGCATCCGGTGGTGGTGTTCGGTACCGTCGCGTGGGCCGTGGCAGCCGGGGTCGGTGTCTTCCTGTGGATGCGTGGGCGCAAGCGCCTGGAAGGCCGAGCCGTCACCGACGTGGTCGAAGCGGGCGCGCTACCGAGTGGCGCCACATCGGCCGACTGGCGTCCGCGATTGGCGCGCCGGCACCGCAACCTCGTCTGGTCGATCAGGCTGGATGTCGCGCTGCTGATAGCTGTCCTGATCGGATACGGGATAGCCTTCACCCAGGGGTATACGCCAGGCCGCGGTGACGCGGCACTCCCCTTCCTTCTGCTTCTCTACCTGGGTTGGGCGATCCACGACCTCCGCACTGTCAACCGCCTCGATGGAAGTCTCGGTCAGCAGCGACCCGGCACCACCTGAGGCGGTGGGCATGAGTGCCGACCGCGGCGCGTCGTGCTGGTGCTTCGCATCGCGCTGAGCGGCCCCGGGAAATTCGAGGGAACCGAATGGGCTCGCGCCCCGTCCAACTGTTCAAACACATCAGCGTGTTCGACTCGAGAACAGGACGACTCGATGCCTGAACAGACTTGCGACTCGACCCCGCCCCAAGACCGGCGCACGCGACTCACCGCTGCGGGGAGTGGCCTGGCACGGTGCGGACTCGGCATCCGGCCTATCGGCCGACGCCCCTTCCCGCGTGCGGCCGGGTTGTGCGAACGGCCACAGACTTCCCCCGAGCCTGGACCCCGCAGCTCGGAGGACCTCGATTGAGACGACTTCCGGTGCCGGGTCGCCGGTCGGAGCCCTCGGTGCGGCGGTTGTATGTGCGGTTCCAGTCCGCTCAGCCCAACCGGCACGGGCGATTTCCCGGCGTGTTCGCCCTGGTCAACGGCCTGTCGTCGGAGGGTCGGCTGACCGTTGAACAGGAGCGGTTCCGGCGCAGTGGCAACGACTGGTTCGCCGATCATCTGGTGAATCCGTACGAGGTGGATCGGCGGGTCTACGACCGCGACCGGCATCCCGGCGCGGCGGCGTGGTTCAAGTCGACGGCGCTGCCGATGATCGACCGGGTCAGTGGGTACCTCGATATCCTCGATACCCACGGGATCGCTTGGGAGCGGCTGGATTCCGATACACCGGGGATCATCCTGTACGAGGATCCGCAGCAGATCGTCGCCCTGCCCGAGGTGATCGCCGCGGTGGGCTCATAGGGGAACGATGGCCCGCGCGCCGAGGTGGGCACGCGGACCATCCGGATCAGACGGACTGCCGGGTGTGGCGCGGCAGGAATGCCGCCACCACCGCCGCGACGGCGACCAGTGCCGCGCCCACCCAGACCGCGGGGACGAGGCCGTCGACGTAGGCCTGGGGGTCGGTGTAGGAGCCGTGCGAGGCGAACACCGAGGCGAGCACGGCGATGCCCATGGCCACGCCCACTTCGCGGACGGTGCTGTTGATGCCCGAGGCCATGCCCTGGTCGGCCGGGGAGGCGCTGGCCATGACGATGGTGGAGGACGGAGCGAAGGTCAGGCCCATGCCGATGCCACCGAGGACGAAGGGGGCGACGAAGGCGACATAGGCGACGTCGGTGGTGGTGATCAGCGCCATCCAGGCCAGCGAGACCGCCAGCAAGACCTGTCCGGTGGCGATGAGGACGCGCGGTCCGACGCGGTCGACGACCAGCCCGGCCAGCGGCGCGACGACCATCGGGACCATGGTCCACGGCATGGTGCGGATGCCGGATTCCAGCGGCGAATAGCCCTGCACGACCTGGAAGAACTGGGCCAGCAGGAAGATCGCGCCGAAGACACCGGCGGAGAAACCGAAGGAGACGAGGTAGCTCAGGCTCAGTCCGCGCGAGGCGAACATGCGCAGCGGGAGCATCGGGTCGGTGACGTAGCGTTCCCAGGCGACGAACGCCACGAGCAGCGCTGCGCCGCCGATCAGCGCGGCGAGCACGCGCGGCGCGGTCCAGCCGTCGTCGGCGCCGTGGATGACACCCCACACCAGCGCGAGCACGCCACCGGCCGAGAGCACCAGCCCGAGCAGATCCAATCGCCGTGCGGTGCCGCGTGACTCGGCGAGAACGCGCGCGGCGAACGGCAGCGCCAGCAGGCCGATCGGGACATTGAGCCAGAAGATCCACTGCCAGTTCAGCCCGTCGACGACCGCGCCGCCGACCACCGGACCGACCGCGACGCCCAGCCCGGCCAGGCCGCCCCAGATGCCGATCGCGGCGCTGCGCATCCGCGCGGGGACCGCCGCGGCGAGCAGGGTCAGCGACAGCGGCATCACCGCGGCGCCGCCCGCACCCTGGATCGCGCGGGCCAGGATCAGCATCCACGGCTCGGTCGCGAGCGCGCAGGCCGCCGACGCGGCGACGAAGACGGCGATGCCGGCGAGGAACACCCGGCGGCGGCCGATCCGGTCACCCAGGGCCGAGGCGGTCAGCAGCAGCGAGGCGAACGACAGCGTGTAGGCGTTGATGAACCACTGCAGATCCGAAAGAGACGCTCCCAGTTCGGTTTTGATCACCGGAAGCGCGTTCGTCACGACGAGGTTGTCCAGCGTCACCATGAACATCGGGACGCCGACGGCGGCGATCACCGCGCCCAGCGGTGCGGTCTTCGTGCCGCCGGGCGGCTGCGTGTCGGCGAGAACGGCATCGCCGGGTTCGAGTGTCTGAGTCATGTCAACCCTTGTTGTTATTCACTGATAACTAATATCGACCATAGTTATGCATCGACTGATAACATGTCAAGAGGCGACGGGACTTCGAGGAGGAACATACCGATGGGCGGCACGAGAACCCGGATGACCGCATCCGAGCGCAGCGCGCAGGTGCTCGAGGCCGCAGTGCACGCCTTCGCCGAATCCGGCTACGCCGCAACGAAAACCGATGAGATCGCCCGGCTGGCCGGTGTCTCGCAGCCCTATGTGATCCGGTTGTTCGGCACCAAACAGCACCTGTTCCTCGCCGCCCTGCACGAGGTGTGCGGGCGGATCGAGGCGGTGTTCCGCGGGGCCGAGGTCCCCCAGGACGCCGATACCGCCGAAGCGCTGCGCATCCTGGGCCATGGCTTCGACGTCTTCCTGGCCGAACGCGAACTCCCGCTCATGCTCCTGCACGGCGCCGCCGCCAGCGCCGATCCCGCGATCGGCGATCCCATGCGCGAGCGGTTCGGCCGGATCTATCGCCTGATCGGCGAGCTCACCGGCGCCGACACCCTCGAGTCACGCCGTTTCGTGGCCACCGGAATGCTGCTGACGATCATGACGGCCATGCAGGTCGCCGGGAGCGAGGCGATCCCGCTCCCCTGGGCCACCGAAATCCTCGACGATCTGCGCAGTTCCGCCGCGCCGGGGTGCTGACCGCCCGCTACTTCGCGTGCTGGACGCGGGCGCTCGCGTAGAGGCAGATCGCCGCTGCCGCAGCCAGATTCAGGCTTTCGGCGCGACCGTGGATGGGGATGCGGATGCGATGGTCGGCGCGGGCGGCGACGGCGGGATCGAGGCCGTGCGCCTCGTTGCCGAAGAGCCAGGCGACCGGTCCCGCGAGGATCTCGTCGGCATCGTCGAGATCGACTTCGCCGTTCGCCGCGGTGGCCAGGATCGTGACACCCGCCGCGGAGATCGCGTCGAGGGTGGCGGTGATATCGCGGCTGCGCGCGATCGGCACGTGGAAGACGCTGCCCGCGCTGGCCCGGACACATTTGCCGTTGTGCGGGTCGACGGTCTCCCCCGCGAGGATCACGCCGTCGGCGCCGACCGCGTCGGCGACCCGGATCAGGGTGCCCGCATTACCGGGCTCGGCGATCTCGACGGGGACGGCGAGCATGCGCGGACTACGGTCGAGGACCTCGCCGAGCGGCACATCGAGCAGCTCGCACACCGCGACCAGACCCGGCGCGGTGACTGTCTCGCCGAGGTGCTCGGCGGCGCGGTCGCTGACCAGCGTGGTGCGTACGCCGTCGGCGGCGGCACCGGCGATCAGCGCGGTCTCGCGTTCGGCCACGGCGAGTGAATAGAACAGCTCACGGACACGACCGGTCTCCAGCGCGGCGGTCACGGCATTGGCGCCCTCGGCGAGAAACTGGCCGGACTTGCGGCGCTGCGCGGCACGCTGGAGCTTGACAGCGGAAACGACCCGCGGATTGCGCTCGGAGAGCGCGTCCACGGGTCGTTCCGACAGATCGCTGTGTGTCGTCAAGCTCAGGCAGCGGTGGCCGGGGCGTTGACGTCGGCGGGCAGCGCGGCCTTGGCGACAGCGACGAGACCGGCGAAGGCCTCGGCGTCGGAGACGGCGAGCTCGGCGAGGATCTTGCGGTCAACCTCGACACCGGCGGCCTTGAGGCCCTGGATGAAGCGGTTGTAGGTGATGTCGTTCAGACGCGCGGCGGCGTTGATACGAGCGATCCACAGCTTGCGGAAGTCACCCTTGCGCGCCTTGCGGTCGCGGTAGGCGTAGGTCAGCGAGTGGAGCTGCTGTTCCTTGGCCTTGCGGTACAGGCGCGAGCGCTGGCCCCGGTAGCCCTTGGAGGCCTCGAGGATGGAACGGCGCTTCTTCTGAGCGTTGACGGCCCTTTTGACGCGTGCCACTTTTCAGTCCTTGATCATCTGGGGGCGCGGCGGGCGCCCGAGTTCGGTAGTTGTCGGCGTCCGGTTATCCCGGCCGCGGAATCGTCAGGTTGCGACGGTCTCAGGCGAGACCGAGCAGCCGCTTCACGCGGGGGGCGTCGACGGCAGCGACGGACTCCGTGCCTTCCAGACGACGAGTCCGGCGGGTGGCCTTGTGCTCCAGGAGGTGGCGACGGTTCGCCTGCTCGCGAAGCAGCTTGCCACTGCCGGTCACCTTGAATCGCTTCTTGGCGCCGCTGTGGGTCTTGTTCTTCGGCATGGATTCCTCTATCTAGTCGTTGAAATCGGTGTTACTGCGAGTCGGCCTGCGCAGCCTGCTCGGCAGGCGCGGTCGGCTCGACCGTCGCAGCCGGGTCGGCGCTCGCGGGACCGGTCGGCAGCGGACGTGCCGCCGGCGCCGATTCCTGCTGTGCCTTCACCCGCGTCTTCGCGCCCTTGTGGGGAGCGAGGACCATGGTCATGTTGCGGCCGTCCTGCTTGGCCGAGGTCTCGACGAAACCGAGTTCGGCGACGTCGGAGGCCAGGCGCTGGAGCAACCGGAAACCGAGTTCGGGCCGCGACTGCTCACGACCACGGAACATGATCGTGACCTTGACCTTGGACCCGGCTTCGAGGAAGCGCACCACGTTGCGCTTCTTGGTCTCGTAGTCGTGGTCGTCGATCTTCGGGCGGAGCTTCTGCTCCTTGATCACGGTCTGGACCTGGTTCTTCCGGGACTCGCGCGCCTTCTGCGCCGTCTCGTACTTGAACTTGCCGTAGTCCATGATCTTGCAGACCGGCGGACGGGCATCGGGTGCCACCTCGACGAGGTCGAGGTCGGCTTCGAGCGCGACGCGAAGTGCATCTTCAACACGCACGATCCCAACCTGTTCGCCGCCGGGTCCGATGAGACGGACCTCGGGAACACGGATGCGATCGTTGATGCGGGTCTCAGTGCTGATGGGGCCTCCTAGGTCAAGCGGTGTCGTCATAACGACCGCGCGCAATAACTGCAACCCCTGTTTCAACACGAAAGCCCCGTTGCGGTATTTCTCCGCGACGGGGCCCGATGTCGACCGATCGCCCACAGCCGATGCCCTCACGAGCTCGGTGTCGACCCCTGCGTGCCAGGCACACAGGAAACCCGTCACAGGGACGGGTGACCGGGACCGTTAGTCCAGTACGATTGCTCGCCGGTAACGGTGGGAGTCGGGCTCCACTTATCTGCCCCAGGCTTGCATGACACAACCAGGGGCGGTCGTCAGCGGACAGTCTAGCATCGCATTCGGCTATCGCCGAATCGGCCTGGCGCGGACGGGCCGCAACGGCGCCGAGATAGCCTTGTCGCCATGACTGACGAGCTCGATCCCCCCGTGCGCGACCTGGCCGACATCCCCGCCGTCGAGGTGATCAGCCGCGCCGCCGTGATGCTGATGAGTTCGGCCGCGGAGAAGCTGGGGCTGGCGTCGGAGGACCCGCACTCCGGGGCGCACGTCGACCTCGACGAGGCGCGCCGGGTGATCACCGCGCTGGCCGGCCTGGTCACCGCGTCGGTGGAGTACCTCGGCCCGCACGCGGGCCCGATCCGCGACGGTCTGCAGGCGCTGCAGCGCGCGTTCCGCGAGGCCTCCTCGGTGCCCGACGCGCCCGGCATGGGCCCCGGCGAGAAGTACACCGGCCCGGTGCACTGACCGGACCCGCGACCGGAGAAACGAAAAGATCCGCCGACGCGCACGTCGGCGGATCTTCGCGTCTACGGGCCAGGGCGGCCGCTATTTCGTCGAACTCAGGCCGCGGGGGGCGGCGTGACCGGCGGGGTGCCCGGCGTGACCGACACGGCCGAGCCGGAGGAGATCATGTTGGCGATGGCGCTGAACAGCGCCGCGCTTCCGGTATCCATTACTCAGGTGTTCCTTTCGATTCTGCCGGGTCAGACAGTCGGCTTGGTGGGCTCGTAGGCCACCGAGGACCCGCCACTGAGGAAAGACAGAATCTGGCCGATGAGCGCCGTGGTGGCTTCATCCATGGGGACGTTCCTTTCAAACTGCACGACATCCGCGATCGCGCCGCCCACGGGCGCGAGACACCACGGGATGCCGGTTCGACTAACCGTTACTGTCCGGTACTCCGGCAACGGTGAGGCGAATGCTACCCACCCGTGTTTCACTTTGTCGCGTTTTCGGGAAGTCCCGTCAGGCAGGCTATCCGGCCTCAGCGCAGCGCGGCCGCCTTTCGCGCCAGCCGCTTGGCCGCGGCCGTCTCGGCAGGCGCCTTCTTCGCCGCGGGCGCCGCTTTCTTGGCTGCCTTCTTCGCCGGGGGCAGCACCGGAGCCGGAGCGGCGAGCACCTCTTTGAGGAACTGTCCCGTGTAGCTGCCCGACACCTGGGCCACGTCCTCCGGCGTGCCCGTCGCGACCACGGTGCCGCCGCCGGAACCGCCCTCGGGACCCATGTCGACGACCCAGTCCGAGGTCTTGATGACATCGAGGTTGTGCTCGATGACGATCACCGTGTTGCCCTTGTCGACCAACCCGTTGATCACCTTGAGCAGCTTGCGGATGTCCTCGAAGTGCAGGCCGGTGGTCGGCTCGTCGAGGATGTAGACAGTCCGCCCGGTGGAGCGCTTCTGCAGCTCGGCGGCCAGCTTCACGCGCTGGGCCTCACCACCGGACAGGGTCGGCGCGCTCTGGCCGAGGCGCACGTAGCCGAGGCCGACCTCGACGAGGGTCTTGAGGTAGCGGTGGATCGAGGTGACCGGTTCGAAGAACTCGGCGGCCTCGTCGATCGGCATGTCCAGCACCTCGGCGATGGTCTTGCCCTTGTAGTGCACCTCGAGGGTTTCGCGGTTGTAGCGGGCGCCGTGGCACACCTCGCACGGGACGTAGACATCCGGCAGGAAGTTCATCTCGATCTTGAGCGTGCCGTCGCCCGAGCACGCCTCGCAGCGGCCGCCCTTGACGTTGATGGAGACGCGGCCGGGGAGGTACCCGCGGACCTTGGCCTCCATCGTCTCGGCGAAGAGCTTGCGGACGTTGTCGAAGACTCCGGTGTAGGTGGCCGGGTTGGAGC